>CAXIDD010000782.1:0-2308 GCA_964021975.1 uncultured Saprospirales bacterium
TCTCCGTTCCTCCAGATACGCTTATGTTTTGTTGGTTGGAGAAAGAGTTACCGAACATTTCATCAAATCGATTACCATTGGCTAACCATATTCTACCATTAATGGGTAAATCATAATAGCCTTCTTCGCCATTAGCAATTCGTTGTACCGTCTCCCGATCAGACCAAAAGAAAAAGCGAGGAGGCTTACCAGCAGCAAGATCTTGATCAACTGCATGCAAATAGAGCTCTCCATATTCGGACATCGTCGGAGAAGGTGGACGAATACCTATTGTTCCAACCCGAAAGACGGAGTTGATATCAACCTTAACCTTTCCTTTTCCTTTTTTAGTGGTAACTAATAATACACCACCAGCCGCACGAGAACCATAGACGGAGGCAGATCCCCCTTTCAGTACACTGACGGATTCAACGTCATTAGGATTCATGTCATAAAATGCCCGGGCGTTGACGGCAGGAACACCATCTATTACAATTAGAGGTTCTATCCCATTGACAGAGGAGACTCCTCTTACCAGGAAATTAATGTTTTCATTACCAGGTCTTGAGGAAGTCCGAGTAACAACCAAACCAGGTGTTCTACCTTGGAGTGCCAAAGCAGGACTACCAACTGCTAAATCTTGAAAGGCTTCTGCTTTTACCTGTTCAACTGAACCGGTTAAGGTTTCCTTTTTTGCAGTACCATAACCGACCACGACTACTTCATCCAAGCCGATTCCTTCGATCAAGGTTACATTGATAATGGAGCGGCCATTAATTTCTTCTTCTACAGAGTTATAGCCTGTATAAGAAAATACCAAAGCCGTAGTCTCATCTGGGACCGTGAGCTCATATCTTCCATCGTAGTCTGTAATGGTACCCGTAGTAGTTCCTTTAATGATAATGTTAACTCCAATTAAAGGTTCTCCATCCTCAGCACTCACCAATCCAGAAATACTGATGTCTTCTGGCGAGTTCGGAATGGAGTTGTCATCCGCAGCCATTATTTGAACTCCACCGAGGAGAACAAAAACAGCAACAATCATCGTAAGCTTAAGTTGCTTTAACAAAGACAAATGATTCAAGAGTCTTCGTAGTTTTGTACCAACATTTTTCATATTTGTTATTGGTTTAGTAAGTGTAGAAAATCGATAGTTATATACGTAAGTCTTCCTATGATTTTGCTTCTTGATCATGCATTGTATGTATACTCAGTGAATAGTATCCTGGCTTACAAAGTATTAGATCAAGTAGCAGTTTTTAAGGTCTGTAAATAAGATTGTAATTAATTTTAATTCTGTTCTTCTGGAATTATGCGATAAGTATTAAGCAAATCTAATTAGGATTAATTGTTGGAAATAGCAGGCTTGTTGCAAATTTTTGAAATATTGTTGCAGAAATATCCAAATGTTGTATGGTTGCGACATTTGTTATAGAGAATCAAAATAACAATACCTATTTTGCGAGTAATCTCTAATTAATGATTTTGTGGACTTTCTGTATTTGATTAGTATTATTGTCAGGGAATCAAAAAATATTTTCTTCATGAGGCTTAGGTATCTGTTATTAGTGGGGTTTTGTTTAAGTGTATTTGCTTTAAAGGCTCAGGTTGATGATATTACTTTCCGCAGAGTATCTCCTCCCGGCGGACTTAGTTTTCAGGCGGTCCATACCTTTAAACAGGATAAGTTTGGATATATTTGGATGGGTAGTTTTGATGGAGTTTTTAGATACAACTCAAAAGAGATAATTCAATTCATCCATAACCCCGATGAGCCAAATGGTCTGCCAAGTGATATTGTCACTTCCTTAGCAATAGATCAGCAAAATAACAATATATGGGTGAGTACAGAGAAAGGACTTTGTTTATTTAATCAGGAATTACAAAAGTTCGAACGGATATTTTACACCTATGAAGATGGCACAACTGCCAAAGATCACATACTTTCCATTGCGCTTGATAAAGATGGGAAATTGTGGATTGCTGAGGAAAATTTTTTTGGATTTCTAGACATGACCAACCAACAGTTGGTACGAATAAAGATGGATCTTAAAGATGATCCTCTTCGATTTATTTACAATGATGATGCCAACCGCCTGTGGCTAGGGACAGATAAAGGGGCGGTCTATTCGGTGCTAAACAATGGAGAAAGTATTGAGAAAATAATACAAGGACCAGGATCATTTGTACGGACGATATACGCTGATAAAGATGAAATTTGGGTAGGCTATGAATCCCACGGTGCTCGATTATTTGATTTAAAAGGGAATTTAAAAATTCATTATAGTTATCCTGCTAATCCTAAATTTAATGTAGAGTCTGTAAGTGT
>CAXIDD010000783.1:0-2304 GCA_964021975.1 uncultured Saprospirales bacterium
GGGCCGGGCGAACTCCGCACTTTCCATAAAAACTTTGTAGACCGGATGTTTATCTAAGCCATTTTCTTCGGCTACACTCCGTCGAGTAGGCATAGCTATACCTGTTTTAGTCCAGTTGCTCATCCCTTCTTTTCCTACTAGATAATTGACGAGTTGCCAGGCTTGATCTTCATATTCGGTATCCTTAGGCATGGCGTAGGCAGTCGTGAAGGCCACCGTTGCTTTTTGTTTGCCTGCGGGTAAAGGAATGATGCCATACTCCACTTCGGGATAGTTGTCTTTGAGAAAAGGCAATAACCAGCCACCGGAAATCGCCATGGCACAAATCTCTCTTCCGAAGGCATCACCGTTCCAGGCAACACCCTGATCTTGAGCAATGGTAGCTACTCCATTTTTATATAAATTATAATAGAATTCCAGGGCTTCTATAAAAGCATCGTCAGTGATGCCCAACTCTCCATCCGGGCGTTGAAAATAGCCCCCGTTTTGGTAGACAAAAGGCATCACCATCTCAATGGAGGGCTCTACTATGAATCCATATTGATCCGTGTCACCATCCTGGTTTACATCTTTGGTTAGTAAACGAGCCGTATTTTCCAGCTCTTCCCAAGTTTTTGGGAGGGAGTCTATACCAGCTGCTTTAAACAACTTCTTATTGTAAAAAAGAACATATGGATTGAAATCTTTTGGTAAGCCATATTGCTGGTCATTGTATTGGAACGCTTCGAGTGCAAAAGGGTAGAAATCATCTTCGTCAAAATCTGGCGTACGCTGGATTAATTCGTCTAAAGGATTGAGGATACCAAAACTCATATAAGAAGGAGCAGTCATCCCTTTTAAGAAAAAAACATCAGGTGCAGTACGTGTACCAAGCATGAGTTGAAGCTTTTCTGAATAGTTGCCGGGGATAGGCTCATATTTAAAATCCAGATTAGGATGTTTCCTTCTAAAATCTTCTAGGCTCTGTTTGTAGAGCTCCGTTTCACTGGGACTGGAGACCCAACTGGATAAACGTAAGCCCTTTACTTCTGAAAAGGTACAGCTCCCTGCTGTCAACAGTAGGAGGACAACCAGGAACTGAATACCGAATGATAGTTTCATACATTAACTAAATTTGTTGCTTAAAATTAAAGCCAGCAATTGAAATGATCTAAGCATATTTTTTCCAATCATAGCACTATATTTTCATTTTTTATGTTGTTTTCATTATTTTTGAGCAAATAAAATGTAATGAGAGCAGATTATCAGCATCTTTCTATTGAGACTGGTCAAGAAATGATTAAGGCTTTCTGGGTACGTTCATCAAAATTTGGATTTCATTGGCATTACCATCCAGAGCTAGAAATTACCTGTATTATCCAAGGTCGAGGCAACCGACTAATAGGGGATAGTCTGCAGCCTTTTGGAGTAGGGGACTTTGTATTTATGGGATCTAACTTGCCACATACCTGGATATCCGATGATGATTTTAACCAATCAGAACAAGAGATGGAGGTTGCTGTTTTACAATTTCGTTTGGATGCTATCCCGCAGGAATGGTGGCCCTTACGAGACTTTTCTCATATCCGGCGATTAATGGAGTACGCTATTCAATCCTCAAACCAGAAAGACTGGTACCAAATTATTGGTCGATTTAATTAATGCAAAAGGCTTTGATCGCTTTGAATTGTTCTTCCGCTTATTAAATTTGCTCGGAGCTAGCCAAGACTTTGAGTTACTGGCCTCCAAAGCCTATGTGCCTCCACTAAACCTTGCTGCCGAAGAAAGAATTTTAAAAGTCTGTCGTTTTGTCCATGATCACTTTACGGGGCCTGTCGTATTGGTAGAAGTGGCCCGCCTGGCCAACATGAAGCCTACTTCTTTTTGCCGCTTTTTCAAAAAATCTACCGGACAATCTTTATCCGAATACATCAAAGACCTTAGAATAGCTAAAGCTTGTCATTTATTGCTTGCTGAAACCAGTATGTCAATTTCCCAGGTTGCCTTTGAGTCTGGATTTCAAAGTCAAACTTTATTTAATCGGGTTTTTATTCAGAAAAAGGGAATCACACCCTCTAGCTTTCGCAAACGCTTAGAGCATGTTTAAATCTGATGTGGCATCAAATGTAAGGCTTCAATTAAAAATCTATACCAAACAATTGCGATTAATTCCCTACGCTCACCTCTCAAATCCCCTAAAGGGAATCCGCGAGCTTTCTCGCAGGTCTGTGGGATTTAGGATCGAGGTGCGGGCAGGGAAACTGCCTTACCTTATTATCACTACTTATCCTCTGCAGGTAGATTTAAACATGCTCTAAAAGTGAA
>CAXIDD010000784.1:0-2303 GCA_964021975.1 uncultured Saprospirales bacterium
TTTTATAAAGATCTTATTTACAGGTATTTAAATATTAAATTTATTTATAATTTCTGCAAAACCTTGGAGGCTAATAGTTCTCCATTTGGTGTCCTCAGCTGAACCAGATAGTGCCCACTAGGCAAATAGGAAAGATTATAAGAATGGCCTCCATTGTGACTGCTGGAAAGTAAAAGTTGCTGGCCATTTGGCGTAAATAGATTTACAATATATTCAAGGTCCTTATTTACCCGTAATTGGAACCAATCCTTTACGGGGTTTGGGAAAATAGAAACATCAGATAGGGCTAAGCGCTCGTGAGTTGAAGTACTTAAGGAATCAACTACACATGCCACCTCAACCAAAAAGGGATCGCTAGGATTTTCTACATTAATCAGCGGATCCTTATCATCTAGATCTTCTGGTGGAAGGTAACCATCGTTGTCTTGGTCGTAAGGAGAGAATTTATACAATTCACTCCCTATTAAGCCATCATCGGCTTCAAAGTATAGAAAATCTTTGTATAAATAGTACTGATGCCAGTGAGACCTAGAAGACATTGGACCAGGCCTAAGGTCTTTAATTAGCCGAGTATTTTCTTTAGTACCGTCCGTTATCCAGGGTTCTAATCCATGTATACCATCATTGGCATTAAAACAAAGATAATCCCCTATCTGAACGAAATCATATACCGCTGATTGTTTAGGTCCCTCCCAAATGTCTTTGATAAACACAAAGGTTTCTTGGTTCATATCATAATACCAAGGTTCATATCCATACTGTTCATTATATCCAACAAAAAAAATTTTATCATCAAATACCTTATAAAGACAGAGGTATTGCAAATCAGCACCCTCTCCAGAGGGGACAATTCTTTCATAACTTAAAGAGGTGCCATCACTTCTATAAAATATGTTTTCACCATAACCTATCGTCGTAAAGTAAATAAAATCGTTATGAACAACTACTGTTCCTACTACTCCCCCGTATGGTCCAATAGGTATAGTTCCCTCAGGTGTACCGTCTGACTTCCATAATCTTTGACCTCCTCCTCCTGCATTAGAAACACTAAAAAGTACACCTCCTCTATAGTTTATCTCATGGAAGATAATATCTCCTTCATTTGGAAGATTTTTCACAGCAAAGGTCCCCTCCGTCGTGCCATCTGTTCGCCAAATAGTTTGGCCTAAAATGGGATCATTTACATCGAAAATTAATACCGAGTCTTCGCCTGATGAAAACTTTATTAAAGAGCCAATTGCACTATTTGCTCCAATTACTTTAATAATTTCAGTACCTGCTTGCGTACTATCAAATTTGAGAATGGCTGCCCCCTTACCGGAAATAAATGACTTAAATAGGAGTTCATCATCCAAAACTTGAGGAGAGATAAATCTAGAAAGAGAAAAAGCCTCTTTCGTCCCTTCCTTAGTACCATCTGAAGACCAAAATGGACGTTCTCCTGCAGCATTGCTCGCTAAGAAGTGTAGCTGAGTATTGTATTTAAAAAAAGTACTCGCATCAGAGTTTTGCCTACCAGGATTAATATCTTTTACGAGTTTTGTAGTTTCCGACGTACCCATTGTCTTAAAGAGTTCTCTGCCCAAGCACCTGGTAAAAGCCGTAAAATAGAGGGCATCATTGAATTCATAAAAACCTAAAGGAGAACTTGATTTCGATGTATTAGGATTGAGGTCCTTAACCACTTGTGTACCGGCTTCACTACCATCTGTAGACCAAAGCTCCTTACCAAAATCAAGGCTAAGGCCATCAAAATAAAGTTGGTCATTGAAGATCGTAAATAGCTTGTTTTCTATACCATCTTTACCTGGATAGGCGTCTTTTACTAGATGAGTACCGGCTATAGTTCCATCCGTTTTCCATAGTTCAGCTCCAGTTATTCCATCATCAGCGATGAAGTAAAGTTCATTTTGAAACCACTGAAAGCGACCATTTGGATGGAACCATTCATCATAGATCAGTTTAATTTTTTGTAGTAAAAAAGTGCCTTCAGGCGTTCCATCAGAGCGCCAAATACTGTTTACCTGACTCGTATCTTCCACCTCAAAAAAAAGTAAATCATCCTGGTAAAAATACGCCCCAATCTGACTTATCTCTGGAGTTTCCTGCTGATTTAATATTAATTGGGCAGTCTCTGTACCTTCCAAGTATTCATAGAGCTGGGTACCTGGAATGGTATCTTCGGGAACAAAGAGAAAACGGCCATCAAAAATTTCAAATCGATTGATTTTATTATTTACTCCATCAATATTGGGTCTAAAAACAGCCGTTCCAGTAGTGGTGCCATCAGACTGCCAAACCTC
>CAXIDD010000785.1:0-2300 GCA_964021975.1 uncultured Saprospirales bacterium
CCATCCCAAGCTAGATAAATACCTTCGGGCAGTTCTGCTTGTACATCGGCATACAATCCCATTCGATGACTGGCATGCGTAAGATAGGTCGCTTTAGCCCCGGCTCTTTGGGCAAAAGCAATAGCCTCCTCGAGGTTCATATGCGCATGGTGGGGATGGTGGTGCAAGGCATTAATAATTAAATGTTCCACACCAGCTAGTTTTGCAAATTCTTCTTCTGCAATGGTTTTCATATCCGTGATGTAAGCAAAATTTCCAATTCGAAAACCCAGTACGGGAAGTTTACCATGCATCACTTCAATGGCTTGAATAGGAATGCCAAACACCTCAAAAGCCTGAGCTTTATCGATGGTGTTTAATTTAATCATCGGAGCGCCCGGATAGCGGTTTATAGTCTGAAAGATATAATCAAATCGTATTTTGAGTTGAGTTTGAACTCTGGGAACTGCGTAAACAGGCAGATCTTGTTTCAACATAAAATTGAATGGCCGCACATCATCCAAACCAATCATGTGGTCATTGTGTTCGTGGGTCATAAGAATGGCATCCACTTTGGTGATGTCATTTTGTAACATTTGTTGTCGAAAATCTGGCCCACAATCCACAATTAACCGTTTCCCTTGTGTTTCAATAGCAATAGATACCCGCAGTCGTTTATCTTTGGGGTCTGGGGAAAGGCAAACAGGGCATTGGCAACCAATGACAGGGACACCTTGAGAAGTGCCAGTTCCGAGAAAAGTGAATGTTAGTTCGATGGTTCTGTGTCTTCAGCGGGCGTTAGGTAATCAGATTTTAGGAGTTCTTTATACAAACTTAAATGAGGTTCTTCCAAAGTTTCAGGATCTAACTGAAAAGTGGATAAAATATCTAGCAAAGTATTAATCCTGGCTTCGGTATCAAAAAATTTATTGACTACCGCAATTTTTCGGTTTTCTACCACACAATATCCAGATTGGAAATTCCCTTTTTCATAACGGATTGTGTATTCAATTGCCGTAAAGAGATTTTCTAATTTCTTTAAAAAGTGCTTCGTAAATTTAAATGCCATAGCTTTATCTGTAATTTGTGATTATTCAAAAGTAGACAATTCAAGACGATAATGGAAAAGAAAATTCTAGCTTTATCATTCCTTTTTCTTTTTACTTACAGCCTTTGCCAAGCTCAGGAACGTTTCAAAGGTAGTCTGGTCGGAGGAGTGGTATTGGCTCAACTCGATGGAGATCGATTGGCTGGCTTTAATAAATTCGGGTTTCAAGCCGGGGCTAAGGTCAATACTATTTTGACAGACCGTTGGTCCTTAGGGATCGAATTACTTTACAGCCAACATGGAAGTAGTAGAACTTTGAACGATAGCCCCGCTGCTGTTTTCGAAAAAATCAACCTAAACCTCGTCGAAGCACCCGTCATGTTATACTTTAAGGATTGGAAATTTGAATTGGGTGCAGGACTCTCTTATGGCCGCTTGATCAACTATAGTGCTACAGATATTTTTGGAGAGGATGTGACCGATACGCAAGATTATGCGACTGACCATGTCCTCCTCAATATTGGTGTAGGCTTTAACTTTACAGAAGACTGGACCCTAGATGTACGTTGGTCTAGATACCTTACCAATGTACAAGCAGACCCAGGAGCAGGTACTTTCATTGGGAAAAATATTGCCGTTCGTGGAATTTATAACCTCTAAACTACCCTAAGAAAAAGTAAATATGAAGCAACAAATAGCCGTTATTGACCTGGGCACAAATACGTTTCACTTATTGATTGTAGTGGTAGAAGATGGACAGTTTTCTACTTTATATCGCGAGCGTAGGTTTATCAAGTTAGCTGAGCAAGGTATTGAAACCATCGGGCAGGCTGCCTATCAAAGAGCATTGGAGGCCATGACTGCTTACGCAAAAATCTTAGCAGAACATCAGGTAGATGAATGCCAAGCATTTGGTACCGCTGCCTTACGAACAGCTTCTAATGGAGCTAAATTTATAGCAGAGGTTTTACAAAAAACAGGCATTCAAATTCAATTGATTGATGGTCAAAGAGAAGCAAGTTTAATTCATAAAGGAGTGGCTCTAGCGGTCCCGCTAGCCAAGCATCCCTTATTGATTATGGATATTGGCGGCGGTAGTGTAGAGTTTATCCTAGCCAATCAAGATCAGGTCTTTTGGGCACAAAGTTTTCCTATTGGCGTGGCAGTTTTACACCGTAATTTTCATCAAAATGATCCCATTAGTGCAAAAGATAAAACGGCACTGTTGCGGTTTTTAGATCAAACTTTAGCACCCTTAAAATCGGCTTTGGAA
>CAXIDD010000786.1:0-2285 GCA_964021975.1 uncultured Saprospirales bacterium
CTCCAGCATTTTGGGGCCACCCTATTGTTGTATCTAGTTTTAAAGTATCGCCAGGAGCAAGCTTACCAATATTCAATAAAAGGTCTGGAGCTCCCAGGGTATCCGTCAGACCAAGTTGTCTTTGATTCAGCTGCAAGGAAAAAGAATCTATGGAAGTAGAGCCATTGTTCCAAACTTGGAATCCTTCAATCACTAAAGAATCATTGGCCTGATAAAAAACGGCCGCTGTATCACTTTGGAGATTAGGTAAATCTACCAAAGCATTATTTTTCAGGCAAGCAGCCTCCAAAATGTTTTGTTGCATAATAGCACGCGGATATGCACCAAAACCTAATAAAAAATTTACACCAGGATTGGTACCACTCGGAAACGCTGGACAACTATTACTAAAGGGTTTGACCAAATAGCAATAACTCATTATCGTACCCCCCGTGGTCTCCACTGAAGGGCCTTCTGGACAATCTCCTTCCGGACAATAACAATTATCTAATGGTCCTTCTGGCCAGTTACAATTATGCGTATGGGCTGCCCCTAAGGTATGACCAATTTCATGACTGATCAAAAATACAGGCCATGAGTAATCAGGAAAGGTGGCGGTAGTAGAACTAATATTCGCATAAGCTTGCCTTTTGGCACTATTGCATAAACCATCCATATTGGCTAAACCTCCGTTGGGAGCAGCAGAATTTTCATTGCTGTACCGAGATACTAAAACGGCAACATCCCAATTAGGATTAACTTGGGTATCCATGAGGTGGTCCCGAAAACTTCGCAAAGCCGCATTCCCACTATTCGTTAAATAGTTGTCCTGTTGATCCCAGACTTTAATAGAATGGATTCGTACATTAATCCCTTCTCGGGCATACAATATTTGTATTCCGTTAAAAACACCAGCTAGAAAGGCAACGGATTGGGCAATACTATTGTCTTGCTCTTTATATAACAGGTGATCTAGTTCAAAATAAATATCTACTGGTGGAAGTTGATTTCTAGTCACCAAATTATTAAGCGTTAAGGCCTGCATTTTACGGGCGATGGTGGCGTCGATTTCATCTGAGGTATAACAAGCTCCTGGCGGTGGTCCATCGTCTGCAGGCGACAAACCATATAGCTTGGTATTATCAACAGATGCTCCTAGCGTATAATTTCTATCAGACAGTGCTAATTGTGCCGATAATCGATCCTCAAAAATGGATAAAGTAATCAAGGTATCTGGACCAATGTATTGATAATGACGCCCCAAATCAGCCGTGACGGATTGGTTATTACTGTTAAACACTTGGAATTGAGGGCCCCAAACCTGGGTCTCTTGCATTGGAATAGTAACTGTTTTATCATGGGTGGGAAGTTGCCAATTTAGCTTTTCTGGTAAGCCGGCATTATAAACCCTGGCCAAGGTTTCAAGATCTAAATCAAAAGTGACGATTGAATTAGAAGGCTTGGATCTTAGCTTATTAGTTTGTGGTTTTAATACATCAAAGACTTCTGGCGTTTGGGCAGAAAGTAAAAGGGGGAAAATAAAACAGTAACAGAAAGCCTGTAATCCTATAAAGCGCATTCTAGTTGATTATTTGGGATATGTAACTACAAATATACAATTACCTTAAAAATTATTAGTCCTGATTTTTTAAACTTCAGAAGCAGGATTCATTTAATAATCACTTAGGTCTATTTTTTTGTCTTATTTTTGTTCTGTTCAATGCTCTTTTCCATTTTGAAAATCATTATTTTCCTTGGCAAAATCGCTGATTTCTGAATCTTTAGCTTAATTAATTTACCCCAAGTCAATTAAGACTGTTTTGTCAAAACTTACTAGGACTGGATGAAAAAAATTATAAGTACTTTAATTTGCACCTTGTTTTTTACTTTTTTATTAAACGCACAAACCAATTCTAGGATTCCCAAGCCGGAAACACCCATAGAGAGTCTGGACTTATCGGTCAATCGAGTGAATTACCTTCACAGGTATTTCCCTGATCTAGATGGAAATGGATTCTTTGTCTCCATAAAAGAATATCGCTTTGATAGTTTAGACTTAGATTTATTAGGTAAAAAAATCCTGAGTCCGAGCAGTACAGCTAGAGTGGAATTACACGCTACCGAAATGGCAACTATTCTTGGAGGAAACGGCAACTCTTCAACAACAGGTAAGGGTGTAGCACCCGAAGTGTCCTTTTCTTCCACTAGTTTCTTTAATCTAGCCCCTGAACCTTTAAACTATTACTTAGAGGCGGGCATTAGTGTACAGAATCATTCTTATGGTTTAGGGATTGAAAATTTTTATG
>CAXIDD010000787.1:0-2285 GCA_964021975.1 uncultured Saprospirales bacterium
CAGAAGATTCTGGCCCGTATATTTCAATAATTCTTCCCTTAGGCAGGCCGTTAATTCCTAAGGCTACATCCAAACCAAGTGAACCTGTAGAAATAACTGGTACATCCAATACTTGCTTATCTCCTAAGCGCATAATGGTACCCTTACCATAAGCCTTCTCTATGCGGTCCACAGTGGACTGTAATGCTTTTAATTTTGCACTTTTATCTTGATCATTTGCCATTTTGTATTATGTTTAAGTGGTTAACAGCTGGAGTCAGGGAGGATCAAAGCACTAAATCTGGCTTTGCTTGACCTTTGGATCTCTTTATAATACAAATTTAAATTTTTTGTTTTAAAAATCAAAACATAATTTGATTTTTGTTTTAAAAATTGTTTTAAACAACATAAAACCTCTACATAAACAACTGATATCCTTATATTTACAAAAAACAAACAATCGCTAAATTTATGAAAAGACTATTTCTATCTCTGATCTGCTTATTAATTTTACAGCCTATTTTTGGGCAATTTAGCGATAATTGGGTTTCCCAGGCCTTGCCCTGGCGCAATATTGGCCCTCCAAATATGATGGGTAGGATTGCTGCCGTTGAAGCTCATTCCCAAGATTACCGCAAAGTATTAATGGCATCTGCCTCTGGCGGTGTCTACAAGTCAGATAATGGAGGGATGACCTGGGATATTATTTTTGATAAATACGGAGCAAACTCTATAGGTTCCGTGGCCATGTTCGAACCCAACCCCGATATTATTTGGGTGGGTACCGGTGAATCCGCTAACCGAAATAGTAGCGGCTGGGGCAATGGACTTTTTAAATCTGAAGATGGTGGCGAAACTTTTAAAAGTGTAGGCCTAGAAAGTACCCAACATATTGCCGCTATTCAAACCCACCCTACTGATCCAGACATCGTTTACGTCGCCGCGGTAGGACACCTCTGGGGCTATAGTGGAGAACGTGGACTCTATAAAACAACCGACGGAGGCAAAACTTGGACCTTGCTTAAAAAAGGACTCCCTCAAGATGGAAAAACGGGCTGTACTGAAATCATTATGCATCCTGAAAAACCAAATATACTTTTCGCTGGTTTCTACCATCGCTTACGCACACCTTATAGTTATACAAGTGGTGGCGAACAAGGTGGTCTGTTTAAGAGCACCGATGCCGGTAAGACTTGGCAAAAGCTAAGCCAAGGTTTGCCAACAGGCGAAACGGGTATGATTGATATCTCTATCCATATAAAGAATCCACAAATTATGGTAGCTGCAATCGAAGCAGATGAAAACCTACCTGAAGGGGTACCTGGATCAGGGGTCTACCGCTCCGATGATGGGGGCAAGAGCTGGCGCTTTTTACTTAAACACGCTGTCCGTCCATTTTATCATGGCCAAATTTGTATTGATCCCCTGGATGACAATTACATCTATATTGTTTCTCGTGGTGCCATGGTCTCTACCGATGGTGGCAAAACTTTCAAAGATCGACGCTGGAGAGCCGACGGTGGGGATGATCATGATATGTGGATAGCGCCTTATGATAGCAAAATAATGTACCTAGCAACCGACCAAGGCTTAAAACAAAGTGTGGACCGAGGCAAGACCTGGCTTTCGCTCAATAATATGGCCATTGGTCAATATTATGCCATCGGGGTAGATATGCGCGATCCTTACTGGGTAGTTGGTGGCCTGCAAGACAATGGTCTTTGGATGACCCCTTCGAATAGCCGCGAATACCGAGGTATTTTGGATATGCACAGCACTTGGGTTGGTGAAGGGGATGGCTTTCATGCTCAGGTCGACCCAACGGACTATCGGACTGTTTATATGGTTAATCATGTTGGCTTTGCCTGTCGGCTTAATTTTGAAACTCGGGAATACGAGTACATCACACCTACTACGGAAACAACCACCAATTTCGGCAAGTTCGTAGACCATAACTCTAAAGAAAAACCAATCGATTATACGATTGATCCAGGCGAACATTGGTTCTTCTACGAGCAAGCAGAGCGACCAACCCTCCCACCTCAATTCCGTTTCAATTGGAGTAGCCCTTTGGTCCTTTCCCAGCGCAATCCAAGGACGCTTTATTTTGGTGGCAATCATTTATTCAAATCTGTTGATCAAGGTAAGAATTGGCGGATTATTAGTCCAGATTTAACAAGCAATGACCCCGAACGAAGAAACCCAAGTAACAGTGGCTATCTCACGCGGAGTGTAACTGGTGGTGAAAACCACTACACCATTATTATGTTATGCGAGTCGCCCGTTTTTCACTCTGGCGGCTGGGA
>CAXIDD010000788.1:0-2283 GCA_964021975.1 uncultured Saprospirales bacterium
AGACCGAATCTAAAATGATGCGGTACATCAAGCGTCTTGAGAACAAAGATCTTTCTTTGATGCATTCCATGATTGCATTAGGAAGTTGTACCATGAAATTGAACGCCGCTACCGAATTGATTCCTGTAAGCTGGCCAGAGTTTGCCCAGTTACACCCATTCGCGCCGGTAGATCAAGCCGCTGGATACAAAAAGATATTTACAGAACTAGAAGCATGGTTAAGTGAAATTACAGGCTTTTCCGCTTGTTCGCTGCAACCTAACTCAGGAGCACAGGGAGAATATTCAGGCTTATTAACGATTCGGGCTTATCACTTAGCGAATGGTCACGATAATCGTAACATTGTCCTTATCCCATCTTCTGCTCATGGTACTAATCCTGCCAGTGCCGTAATGGCGGGCATGAAAGTCGTAGTCGTGAAGTGTGATGATCAAGGTAATATTGACTTTGAAGATCTAAAAGCTAGAACGGAAGAGCACAGTGAAAACCTAGCGGGCTTAATGGTGACTTATCCATCTACCCATGGTGTTTTCGAAACCAGTATCAAAGAGATTTGTGATCTAATCCACGAACACGGTGGTAAAGTATACATGGATGGTGCCAATATGAATGCGCAGGTTGGATTGACTAGCCCTGGAGCTATTCATGCAGATGTTTGCCATCTAAACTTACACAAGACTTTTGCAATTCCACACGGAGGTGGTGGGCCTGGAATGGGACCTATTTGTGTCAACGAAAGCCTTGCTCCATTCCTGCCAAACCATGCCATGGCATTTACTGGAGGAGAACAAGGTATCCAAGCGGTCTCTTCGGCACCTTGGGGAAGCGCAAGTATTCTATTGATTTCTTATGCTTACATTAAAATGTTAGGCGCTCAAGGCGTGACAGATGCTACCAAGTATGCGATTTTAAATGCCAATTACATCAAAACACGTTTGGAAGGCCAATATGACGTTTTATATGTAGGTGAAAATGGTCGTTCTGCTCACGAGCTAATTTTGGACTTACGTCCATTTAAATCTTTGGTAAGTGCGGAGGATGTAGCTAAGCGTCTGATGGATTATGGATTCCATGCGCCAACTTTATCTTTCCCAGTAGCCGGTACGATTATGATCGAACCTACCGAAAGTGAAAGTATGGATGAGTTGGATCGCTTTTGTGAGGCCATGTTGAGTATTCGAAAGGAAATCGACGAAATTGCAGCTGGTACAGCTGATGCGCACAACAATGTCCTACACAATGCACCACATACCATGAAAATGGCTACAGCTGATGAATGGACTTTACCTTATTCAAGAGAAAAGGCACTTTATCCATTGCCTTACTTAAGAGAAGGCTATAAATTCTGGGCTAGTGTCGCACGGATCGATAACAGTAGGGGAGATCGCAACTTGATTTGTACTTGCCCTCCAATCGAGTCTTACGAGACTGCCTAGTTCAAGACTTGTTGAATTGTTGAGGTGATGAATTATTTAATTACCTCAACAATTCAATAATTCAACACTTCAAAATATAAAAAATGATAGTTGTCACTGGAGCTGCGGGCTTTATTGGAAGTTGTACAGTTGGTTTTCTAAATCAAAAAGGTCTGGAAAACCTAGTATTGGTTGACGATTTTAGTCAAGCGACTAAAGCAGCCAATTGGACGGACAAAAAATATTTCCAAACCATTGACCGCAATGTTTTTCCAGCCTGGCTGTGGGAAAAGGCGCATCAGGTTGATTTTATCTATCATTTGGGAGCTCGTACGGATACCACGGAGCAAGACAACACTATATTTCAAGAATTGAATCTGGATTATAGTAAAGCAATCTGGGAATTGTCTGCTCAGCATGGTATTCCTTTGGTTTATGCCTCTAGCGCCGCTACTTATGGATTAGGCGAAAAAGGTTATGTAGATGCCCATGACATTATTCAGGATTTAAAGCCTTTGAATCCTTATGGCCGTTCAAAAAATGACTTTGATATTTGGGCTTTAGCCCAAGATACCGCACCTCCATTCTGGGCAGGACTAAAGTTTTTTAATGTTTACGGGCCCAACGAATATCATAAAGGTCGGATGGCCTCTGTGATCTTTCATACCGCTCGTCAGATTAAAGCGACTGGTGGAATGAAGCTTTTCCGATCTCACCGAGCCGATTATAAGGACGGAGAACAGAGCAGAGATTTTATTTATGTTAAAGACCTTCTATCCATCCTATGGTTCTTTTATGAAAACAGGTCGAACAATGGCTTATATAATGTAGGGACAGGTCAAGCCAGAACCTTTTATGACTTAGCTAG
>CAXIDD010000789.1:0-2274 GCA_964021975.1 uncultured Saprospirales bacterium
GCAGCAGTATTGACACCCATAATTTCCATGGCATCAATATGTTCTTTTTGACGCATCCCGCCTATCTCAGCAGCCATATTGGAGCCTACTTTACCGGCCAATACTAAACAAGTAATCGTTGGGGCTAGCTCGATAATGGTACTATCCCGCACGATGTATCCGATGTACCAAACTGGAACTAAGGTGCCATCTAATTGGTAAGCAAATTGTACGGCGGTTACCGCACCAATAAATAAGGCGATCATAAAAACAATAGAGACCGAGCCCACTCCAATGTCATTCATTTGGCGGAGCGTCTCTTTGTAATACATCGACGACTTTTCCGGACGTTGGAAAGCCGTACCCAACATCATCAGGTAGCGCCCCAGGTGCGTAAGAAAATTCGTAATAATCATAGGTTAATTTTAAACATGATCTTAGAATCTATTTGAAGTGTCAAATTCAAATAAATTCATAGCGGCCACAAAGATAACAAACAAAATCGCTTTATGTGCGGTTCAAAAAAAACGGGCTTATCTTTTCTGTAGGTCAAAAATGTGGCAGCTTGTGCTATTTGAGTTTCTGGGAGATTGTGTGTACTTTAATACTCCATTGCACCCGACATTTATGATTAAAATAAAACCTTCAGCGGTAGCTCGCCGCCGCATACGCTTCTTTTTAAGCATTTACCTTTTGACATTGGGCCTATTTTGTATTGGGGCCTACCTCCTGGTATTGGATAGAATAGATGGTGATATTGCTGAAAAAATAGAGTGGTGGGGACGCGTATTAAAAGCTCTTTTTACTCGGCCAATATTTTATTTTCTAGCCGCTATACCTTACTTAATTATCATAATGATTCGATCATTTATGCAAGATTATCGAATTGGGAGTTGGCAAAAATTAGCTAAAGGCGTCTTTTTTAGGGCACTATTGCCCACCCTGGCTATCCTATTACTTTTGACCAGTATTAACCGTTTTCGAGGGAGTGAGAATTTTAATTACACTTGGGACACTGGAATAGAAAATAATACAGATACCATTCGCAATCACTTTAGCCGAGATCACAAACAACGAGGAATTCACGCTTTTAATTTAGAGACAGACCTTGGTGATTTAGAAATTTTAAAAAGGCAAAATATAGAATGGATTACCTTGACACCATTTATACCACAAGAAAACTACCAAACGCCCAGTATCTTTGGGGAGTTTAGTCAGGAAGATTCTACGAAATATATGTCGTCCTGGCAAACCATTAAGAAAGAAAGTGCAAAATTTGGCTTTAAAATTCATTTGAAACCACACATTTGGTTGATGGAAAGGAGCAATGGCAAATGGCGTTCTGATATTGCCATGCAAAGCCCAGAAGATTGGCAAAAGTGGTTTCAGCAATACGAATATCAAATGCTGGCTTATGCCCGATTGGCAACTGCTATCGATGCGGATCTATTTTGTGTTGGTACGGAGTTGCACCAAACAGCGGTGTTGAAACCCGAACTTTGGAAAGCATTCATCCAGAAAATTAAAACCATCTATGATGGCCCTTTAACCTACGCGGCTAACTGGAACGCCGAAGTCGATGAAATTCCCTTTTGGGAAGACCTCGACTTTATTGGTGTACAGGCTTATTTCCCATTAGCAGACCGAAACAATCCCTCTTTATCAAAAATAGAGCGTGGATGGCAGCCACATATCGATCACTTAGAGACACTACATGAAAGGTATGAGCTACCTGTTTTATTTACCGAAATGGGCTATAAATCGACTACTGATGCGGCCATTAAACCTTGGGCCTGGAATACCGCCCAAAATCGTTTTTATAAAAAAATAGCACACCAGGCTCAAGTAAACTGTTATCAGGCTTTCTTTAATACGATTTGGAAGGAAGAGTGGATGGCAGGTGTACACATCTGGGAATGGCAAAGTAGAGGCCAAAGTGATGGACAAAATAATGCCTTTAGTCTAGAAGGTAAACCTGCCCTAAATGTAGTGGCTAAAGGTTTTGGCCAAGTGATGCATGGAAATTAGTAAATAGGACTTATTTTAGATTAAGTAAGGGGGCAATATTAAATATGCTTTTATGAGCGTGGCGTTTTTGTACTAATCAAGGCGCGAAGGACGCAGATAGCCTTAGCTATCTAAGGATCTGAGCAACAAAGAGTAGAACAAAATAAGCAGCTCAGAAAACATAGATTAATACTGCTCTTTTACTTAAGTAGAAGAGCAAATTAATTACTAAACTATGATGACATCTTATTCCATTATACTTTGTTGCGTACTCGCCTTAATAGCTAG
>CAXIDD010000790.1:0-2271 GCA_964021975.1 uncultured Saprospirales bacterium
TAATACCGGAAGGACCAAAGCAAAAACTTGGGGCCCTGGCAACCTGGATGACTGGATCAATCATTATGGTGCACATCCCGGAACGGAAGCCTACGACAATTTTGAAACCTTCCTAGCAAAAAAAGGCAAAAACAAGCCCTTTTTCTTTTGGCTGGGAACTTCTGATCCGCATCGGGCTTATCAGAAAGGGATAGGCAAAGAGAGTGGGGTAGAGGTTGCAAAAGTTCATCTTTTTAAGCACTATCCTGAATCAGACCTTGTACGGAATGATGTGGCGGATTACTACTTCGAAGTGCAGCGATGGGATAGCCTAGTCGGTTCGGTCATGGCGCATTTGGAAGAAAATGACTTATTAGAAAACACGATTATCATTATGACTGGTGATCACGGGATGCCTTTCCCTCGTTGTAAAGGTAATCTTTATGATTCTGGTGTACGTGTGCCTTTTGCCCTCCGTTGGGGAAAAGAACTAAAAGCCGGTCGCCAGGTAGAAGACTTCATTTCTTTTGCCGACATTGCGCCTACCTTACTCGAAGCTGCGAATGTGAAAATCCCAGAGGAGATGACTGGTAGCAGTTTTATGAATATTATTCAATCAAAAAAGTCAGGATTCAGAAAGTCTAGAAAACGCTCCGATATTGTATTTGGTAGAGAACGGCACGTGCCAGCTCAAGAAAAGCCCAATACGAACGGCTATCCGTCTCGTGGTTACAGAAATGAAGGTTTTTTGTACATCCGAAATTATAAGCCAGATCTCTGGCCAGCAGGCACAGGGAAATTGGGAGCTACCAATTATCCCAATCAATGGTATGCAGATTGTGATGGTGGTCCAACCAAAGATTACATTGTAGCCAATAAAGACAAAGATGAGAGACATGCTCGATCTTATCAACTTTGCTTCGCTAAAAGACCGGCCGAAGAGTTGTATGACGTGGAGAATGATCCAGATCAGGTGAATAACGTAGCAAGTGATCCTGCTTATGCCAAGGTGTTAAAGCGGTTGAGGACAAAAATGCATAAGAAACTGACCGCACTCCATGATCCACGAGCAAAAGATCCAGATTATAAAGGATTTGATAATTATCCTTATTTGGGTGGCGGTGGCGGTAAAAAGCGATGAAGTTTAGCAGAATTAGATTTACAATATGGTCACAATTAATAAGATTAATCAAGTTTCTGAATCACTCCTTCTGGCAGTTAAAATGGAGGAGGATACCTCTGCTATTGAAAAAAGTCTAGCTGATTTAGACCTAAAAAAACTATTCGAACATCTAAATGAGGATAGCCATAAAAAGGCATTTTGGGTCAATATCTACAATGCCTTTTTTCAGATTTTGAGAAAAGAAAAACAAGTAGAGAAATCTACTATCTACAAAAAAAAGTACATCAATATTGCTGCCCAAGAATTAAGTCTGGATGATATTGAACATGGCATTTTAAGGCGCTATCGGTACAAATTTTCCTTAGGATATTTACCCAATTTTTTTACAGATAGCCTCATTAAAAAGTTAGCAGTTGATGCCATTGACTATCGGATACACTTTGCACTGAATTGCGGAGCGGCTAGCTGCCCACCGATTGCCTTTTATACCCCCAATAAAATTGAGCATCAATTGGAACTCGCAACCCTGTCGTTTTTAGAGTCCGAAACAGAAGTAGATAATACCCAAAAAGAGATTCAGATCAGCAAACTTTTCAAATGGTATCAAGGTGATTTTGGTGGCAAGAGAGGCATCCGAAAAATTATTCAGGATAAATTTAAAATCGATGCCAAAGGATACAGCTGGAAGTACAAAGACTATTCCTGGGAAGAGCAATTGAGTAATTATTCTACAATAGGATTTGAAGAGGCTTAAGTAGATTTCCTAATGTAAAGGCGAATTCATTCGCGTAAGTTCGATTCCCAACCACAAACTGGGGAACTAGCAAATAAAATGAAGGGCTATGGAACGCTTTTTAGCCATAAACAGTTATAAGAACGCTAATTACAAAGCTTAAAACCTTAATTGTTGCCCTAATTCCATAAACAAAATGTCCGAATTACACCAAGCCCTCCAAGAAACTGCCCAAACCGAGCAAGTCGAGATAAAAGACCTGCCTTATTTCAATTACCGGTTTAAAGACGTAAAAGATATTAGCGTTTTAAGCCAACTCAAAAAGGTGAAATTTTTAGATTTAATTGGTGCTAAGATTATTGATATTAGCCCTTTGAAAGAGCTGGCTGATATAGAGTTCTTGACCCTGACCTATAGCAAAATAAAGGATGTTGGC
>CAXIDD010000791.1:0-2264 GCA_964021975.1 uncultured Saprospirales bacterium
TTTACAAAGATTTCAGACAACTTCTTAAAATAGCTTCCTAATTAAAACCTTAAGATATGAGATTATTAATGTTATTATGCGGTATACTTTTCCTTTCTTCCTGTCAACCAACTGAAGAATATAAAATCCCCGTTTATGCCTGGACTAATGGCCCTGGTGAGGCAACGGATGCGGAGATTGAAGCTAGGTTTTTGGACTATAAAGCTAAAGGTATAGATGGGCTAATGTATAATGGAGGGCAAGATCCCGCTACCTACCGCAGAGTTGGAGCAATCGCGAAGGCTGCTGGCTTAGAATTTCATGCCTGGATACCCACAATGGTACAAGCCAAACGCCCTGAAATTGATTCCTCTTGGTATGCCGTTAATGGAAAAGGGGAGTCCGCATTGGATAAACCAGCTTATGTTGACTACTATAAATTTCTGTGTCCAAGTGAGCCTGGAACTTTTGAGTTGCTTAAAGATATTTACACAGGCGTAGCTGCTGTACCAGAAATTGATGCCGTCCACCTGGATTATATCCGTTTCCCAGATGTAATATTAGCACGTGGCTTGTGGGACAAGTATGGCCTGGTTATGGATAAAGAATACCCTGCTTATGATTACTGCTACTGCGATCGCTGTACGAGTGCCTTCAAAGAAAAATCTGGGATTGATATTAAAGAGACGGAAGATCCTTCCCAGGTCCAAGAATGGAAGCAATTTCGTTATGATTTGATTACTTCCATTGTGAATCGTTTAGCGGCAGAAGTCCATGCACAAGGTAAAAAGATTAATGCGGCGGTATTCCCAGGACCTAATTCAGTGGCCAAGAAAATTGTTCGACAGGAATGGGACAAATGGGATTTAGATGCAGTATACCCTATGTTGTACAATGATTTCTATCTAGAAGATCCAACTTGGGTAGGCGATATGGCCAAAGAAGGCGTTACGGCTATTGAAAATCGAGTACCTCTTTATGCAGGCTTGTTTATCTGTCCTAAACCAGAAAAGAAAGGTTCTGAAAAAGACCCTGAGAACCATGGCTTACTACCTAATGAAATGGAAACCGCCATCAGGTCTGCTATGGAAAACGGAGCAGCGGGTATTTGCCTATTTACACCTGAACGGATGATAGACGCACATTGGGAGGCTTTTGATAAAGCCATCCATCAGGAGTATACCGTAAAATAACTAGTAAGCCTTTACAAGCTTCTTTAGCCACAATAGCATTTGACTATTGTGGCTTTTTTGATGGCCAAAACAAGACCACTTACTTTCCTGATAACGAACATGGACCTCATTGATGCGTTCCAGAGATAAATAATAACGCATCAATGGAACAGTTTTGGAAAGATCTTTGGCAGCAAATACAATCTTATTATAATGATTTAATTGTCCTAGCGCCCAAATTAATTTTAGCCATATTGGTTTTTACTTTCCTAGTTTTTATAGCCAACCGTAGTCGATCTTATTTCACAAAACGCCTTTCGGAACGGATGGATGACCGATTATTAGCCAGGTTTATTGCTCGTCTTATCCGGACACTTCTCATTTTATTGGCTTTATTAATTGTACTTAAAATCATAGGTCTGACGGATATTGCAGCCGGTCTGATTACGGGTGCTAGTGTCAGTGCCATAGTGGTTGGTTTTGCTTTTAAGGATATCGGAGAGAATTTTTTGGCTGGAATAATCCTAGCGTTTAATAGACCTTTCCGCATCGGAGATGTCGTCGAATTGGAAAAATACCAAGGCAAGGTCGTCGCACTCAATTTCCGAAATACTCAAATCAAAACCTTTGACGGAAAAGATATCTACATCCCTAATGCCAATATTATAAAAACACCGGTCCTTAATTATACCATAGATGGATACCAACGCTATGATTTTACTTATGGACTTGATTATGGTTCTGATGTAGATCAAGCGATACAAATAACCATGGATGTGCTTACTTCCATTCCTGGTATTTTACAAGAAGACAAAAAGCCTAGTGTTGCTATTTCAGAACTAGGTACAAGCGCGGTGAATTTAAAGGCTTACTACTGGTTGGATACCTTTGATAAAAGCATATCTGCCTTACAAATACAAACCAAGGCTATGGATAGGGTAGTGGATGCTTTAGATAAGGCAGGTTTTTATTTGCCAGGAGATGTATTAGAGTTAAAATATTATAAAAATAAAGAGAGCGGTGGCAAAGTCATTGCTTTAGATGAATAAGCAATTAAATTTAAACAGATGAAATGAGCATGGGCTATCGCCCACCAGAACGCGGATGAATATA
>CAXIDD010000792.1:0-2264 GCA_964021975.1 uncultured Saprospirales bacterium
AGATGGTCCCTCCAGTTCCTACACCTACTACCATATGGGTTATTTTTCCATCGGTTTGATCCCAAATTTCAGGTCCGGTACTCTCGTAATGAGCCAAGCGGTTAGATAAGTTATCATACTGGTTGAACCAGTAACTATTGGGAATTTCTTTACTCAACCTTTCTGCGACAGAATAATAAGATTTAGGGTCGTCTGGCTCCACATTGGTTGGGCAGACAATTACCTCAGCACCTACCGCACGGAGGATATCCATCTTTTCTTTAGATTGCTTATCGGTAGTGGTAAAAATACATTTATAACCTTTTACACATCCGGCCAGGGCAAGCCCCATTCCAGTATTACCAGAAGTACACTCAATAATAGTTCCTCCCGGCCTTAAATCACCTCTTTCTTCTGCATCTTCAACCATTTTAAGGGCCATCCGATCCTTAATAGAATGACCGGGATTAAAAGTTTCTACCTTCATCAAAACTTTACATGGTAGTTCGGCAGTTACGCGATTCAATTGTACCAATGGCGTATTTCCAATGGTAGTCAGTATATTTTTATGATAATTCATCGTATTTGGCATTATTGGAACGAAAGTAGAAAATATTTGAGGATGGTGCCATACTAATGATAAATCTTTACAAAAAATTCATCATCTCGGGCCCCTAAAAGTTTGGCCGTAAGAGGAGAAACCACAATCTTAATGTTGGATTCATATAGGGTAGGAGGGATGTTTCCAACTACTTTGGCATAAACCCTCCGATTGCGCATTGGATAGTATATTTCTACATAACTCCCATTAGGTGCACCATTAAATAAGGCTAAGAAATTACTCCCATTACTTTTATCTTTAATCCAAGCCGCCGCACCTTGAGTGATCATCGGTTTCCCTTGACTAGAAGTACTAAGATAAGCATCCCTTAACGCTTGATTTTTACGTAAAAGAGGATGCCCACGTACGACCCGTTCACTTTCCAGAACACCATTGATAGAAATCCAGCCTACAAATAATCGCTGGCCGACCTTAAGCTCCAAGGCATTGGGAAAGAGTCTTCTTTGAACTTCTTCAATCGGCATTTTAAAAATACGTTTACTTAGGCCATAAAAAGTATCTCCTTTTTGAATGGTATAAAATAATGGAATATTCTGCTGGTAGTCAAATCGAGCGTCTGGATAACGGATAATAGCTCGATTAGGAATCGGTATTTGAACCCTATCCCCAATGGCAACACCATCTAAGAGTCCTGGGTTGTAGTATTTTAACTCTTCCACGGTTAAGCCATAAAATTTACTCAATGAAAACAAGGTCTGGCCTTTCTCAAAGTAGTGGTCAACTAATTTTTCATTAAAAGGACTAATAGAAAGTTCAAGCGTATCCCCAATAATCAAATACTGCGTACTATCCCCGGAACACCAAGAATAATAGGGGAGTGCCTGAAAAAGCAGCAATAAAACAAAGGAGCTGAGGTAGTTTTTAAAAGGAGATAGATCCATAAATAATTGCTAAGAATTTCTCTTCAAAATGTGCACAAAAGCTGTTGAAAGATTAGATTTACATGAATAATTACATAATTAACCGTTTTCTACTTAAAATCAACATTTTTCCCACAAAAAAAATCCGTTTCTGAGTTCTTTAAACACCAAATTATGCAATGTATTGGTATCATTCCTGCTCGTTTTGCTTCCAGTCGGTTTCCTGGTAAACCACTAATTGATTTAGGTGGGAAATATATGATACAGCGCGTTTATGAACAATGCCTGAAAAGTCAATACTTAGATCAAGTCATTGTGGCTACAGACGATGAGCGGATTTATGATGCAGTCCAAAGTTTTGGAGGTCTTGCTCAAATGACAAAAGCGGATCATCAAAGTGGAACCGATCGGATTGCTGAAGTCGCATCGACCTACCTAGGAGAAGATATTATCATCAATATTCAGGGCGATGAACCTTTTATTGAGCCTGAGTTAATTGATGCTTTAATTGAACCTTTGAAGCTAAATAAAGCCCAAATTGCCACTGCTGCGGTAAAAATTAAAAGCACCACGGCGGTTTTCGATCCTAATGTTGTAAAAGTGGTCTTCAATCACTCTAAATCAGCACTATACTTTAGTAGAAGTCCCATCCCTTATCAAAGAGATAGAAAACCAGAAGATTGGCTTTCAAATGGTCATTACTTTAAGCACATTGGGATTTATGCTTTTAAACAAGCTAGTTTAATGGAGGTCAGTAATGCTGAGGTTTCCATTTTAGAGCAACAGGAATCACTGGAACAACT
>CAXIDD010000793.1:0-2257 GCA_964021975.1 uncultured Saprospirales bacterium
GCAATATGTTTCAATCCAATCAGGCATTTGAGCAATTTGTCTTTGTGACCGGTGCAGAAGACAGTCTGTTTGCCGATCAAGGCTTACTTTTTGGAATTGTAATTGCAGCATTGGTGGCACTAGTCATCCTAGGCGGTTTGCGTAGTATTGCCAAGGTAACCAGCCGCTTAGTACCCTTCATGGGTGTCCTTTACGTGCTATGTGGGGTGACCATTATTTTGTTAAATGCGGATAAAGTCCCCGGAGCTGTATCTGCAGTATTAACCAACGCTTTTAATCCTCAAGCAATTGGTGGAGGGATGATCGGGGTCATGATTTTAGGTTTCCAAAGAGCGGCTTTTTCTAATGAGGCAGGTTTAGGTTCTGCAGCCATAGCCCACTCCGCAGTGAAAACAAAGGAACCTGTAACGGAAGGCTTTGTAGCCTTACTAGAGCCTTTTAGAGCTGACTGCAAAAGCCTTTGGAGATACTTTGAGTTGGTCGGTAGTACCACTTTCTATCGTCGCGATCTTATTTGCTTATTCGACGATTATTTCCTGGTCTTATTATGGTCTGAAAGGTTGGACTTATCTTTTGGGCACTTCCAAAATTAAAGAACTGATTTTCAAAATCATCTTTTGTCTCTTTGTAGTTCTGGGCTGTACCATCCAATTAGATGCCGTATTGGATTTATCGGATGCTTTGGTATTTATCGTCGCGATTCCGAATGTGATTGGCTTATATATTTTGGCACCAGTTGTTAAAAAAGAATTGAAGGCTTATCAGGCTAAGTTAAAAGCAGGGGCTTTTGATCAGTAGAATAGAGCCTAAAAAAACTCCGTTAGCATCTATTTGATTTTTTCTTTATTTTTGTAAAAAATTATTGATTTGCTACGTTTGATACACCTCATGTTGGCTTTAATCCTCTTTACCAGTGCTACGGGATTGGTAATGAATAAGCATTATTGCCAGGATCAACTGAAAAGTATCGCCTTGTTTGTGGAAGCCAAGCCTTGTCATGAGCAAAAAACTAAAAAGCCTTGCCCCATGCATGCCGCCATGGATCAAGACCAAGAAGATTCCAAAAAATGCTGCGATGAGGAGACCGAATATCTCAAAGTAGAGCAGGAGCAAATCAATCAAAATTTTGAAATAGATGCGAGTATACCGCTACCATTTTTAGCGGCTTTTGTAGACGCATTCCTGGTGGATCATCCGATTACGGATAAAGCTTCTATTGACTTTTTTAATTACCGACCGCCCATCTTAGTTTATGACCAGCCCGTGGTCTTGCAGACTTTCCTTTGCTAGCTTTTATTTTCAGATGAATAGATGATTACCAAACGACTTCGCTTGTTTGGTGGCTGTATTTTCATGTCACTACTTTCTTAGTGACAAAGTCCAATGTTTTGAAAATGAAAACATGTTAGCTAGATATATTCGCTTTTTTTTAGAAAATAAGTTGGTCGCTTACTTGCTACTTGTAGGGTTTGTAGGTTGGGGACTGGTGACTGCTCCTTTTGATTTCGGTTTAAAGAACTTGCCGAGGGATCCTGTTTCAGTAGACGCAATACCCGATATTGGCGAAAACCAACAAATTGTCTTTACCCAATGGATGGGGCGTTCCCCACAGGATGTGGAAGATCAGGTTTCCTATCCCTTAACGACGGCTTTATTAGGAATCCCAGGTGTGAAAAGCATTCGGAGTAACTCGATGTTTGGCTTTTCAAGCATCTATATCATCTTTAATGATGAGGTGGAATTTTATTGGAGTCGAAGTCGGATATTAGAAAAACTGAATTCCTTACCAGCCAATACTTTACCTGAAGGTGTACAGCCTACTCTCGGGCCAGACGCAACTGCGCTTGGCCAAATTTATTGGTATACGCTTGAAGGTCAAGATGAAAGTGGAGCAGCTACCGGTGGCTGGGATTTGCAAGAACTGCGGTCTATTCAGGACTTTTACGTTCGTTATGGCCTTTCTGCTGCTTCCGGAGTTTCGGAGGTCGCGTCTATTGGTGGCTTTGTCAAAGAATATCAAGTAGATGTTGATCCTGACGCCATGAAAGCGAACAATATTTCCTTGACACAAGTGATGCAAGCTATCCGATCTAGCAACCTCGATATTGGTGCACAAACGCTGGAAATTAACCAAGCGGAGTATTTTGTCCGCGGTCTTGGTTACATCCAAAACATCGAAGACATCGAAGAAGCGGTGATCACTGTAAATGGCAATACACCACTCCGAATCAAGGAGGTGGCTAGGGTCAGTCTTGGG
>CAXIDD010000794.1:0-2255 GCA_964021975.1 uncultured Saprospirales bacterium
TTTGGTCACTCGGTAATGCCCATTTTGGCTATGACATGATCGAAGCTAAAAGGGTCAATGATGCCTTAGCAAAAGAAAAGAAAGCTGCTGCTGAAAAAGCGAAAAAGGAAAAGGCTAAATCAGATGAAGATAAAAAGGAGGAGGAGACCGATAAAAAAGCGGAAGATAAAAGCTACAAAGCAAATGAAATCCGCGTCAAAGTAATGGTCGAAAAAGACATGCCTGAAGGGCAAATCTTACTTAAAGGTGCCAGATTGATCACCATGAAAGGAGATGAAATTTTTGAAAGAGGGGATATTTTAGTAGAAAACAACCGTATAAAATCCATTGGTAAAAGTGGTTCTATCAAGGTGGCCAAATCTGTTAAAGTAATGGATATGCGGGGCAAAACCATTGTTCCTGGGTTTATTGACACACACGCTCATATGTGGCCCAACTGGGGCATCCACAAAAATCAGATCTGGATTTATGCGGCCAATCTAGCTTATGGTGTTACGACTACCCGAGACCCACAAACCGCCACTACTGATGTCTTGACCTACGCAGATATGGTAGATGCTGGAGATATGCTTGGACCAAGGGTCTACTCTACTGGCCCTGGTGTTGGTTTCTGGGCTTACAAACTGAAGAGTTTAGAACAGACTCGGTCGGTATTGAAGCAATACTCTGAATATTACAATACTAAGACCATTAAAATGTATTTGACCGGAAACCGTCAACATCGTCAATGGATTATTCAAGCTGCCAAAGAGCAAAAATTAATGCCAACTACCGAAGGTGGGCTGGACTTCCGCTTGAATATGACCCAACTTTTGGATGGATATCCAGGACATGAGCATTCTTTCCCAATACATCCGATTTATGATGATGTTATTCAAATGGTGAAGCAATCGAGAATGACCTATACGCCAACCTTATTGGTGTCCTATGGTGGACCCTGGGCAGAGAATTATTACTACGCAACGGAAAACGTACAAGGCGATGCTAAGATCAACCACTTCACTCCTAAATCTGAATTGGATGCGAAGTCTCGTCGTCGTCCAGGATGGTTTATGCCAGAGGAACACGTTTTCCAGAAGCACGCTACTTTCGTTAAAGATCTGGTTGAAGCAGGTGGTCTATCTGGGGTTGGTTCTCATGGTCAATTACAAGGTTTGGGCTATCATTGGGAATTATGGTCGATGGCTTCTGGTGGTATTTCTACTCACGGAGCATTGAAAGCCGCGACTATTCTAGGTGCAGAAGGGCTTGGACTAGATCAGGATTTAGGCTCCCTAGAAGCAGGAAAATTGGCAGATTTCTTAATCTTAGATAAAAATCCGTTAACGGATATCAAGAACACGAATTCTATTCGCTACGTTATGAAAAATGGACGCCTTTATGAAGGTAATTCTTTAGATGAAGTTTATCCAAGACAACAAAAGGCACCGGCCTTTGATTGGAATAAAACGGCTCCCGGAAGTATGGGATTACCTGGCATTCGGAAGTAGGAGATGACGAAAAAATAAATGCTTATTTTTTGTCACTCTATTGTGCTTGGTGATTGAGTGGTTTGTTTTTTTGAATTAAACCCTGGGTGTTCTTGGATGCCTTAGGTGGTTAAAAAAAATTTAACAAGCAAGATAGGTTAGCATAACAAACAACTGTGTTAAGCCTTTATTATAAAATGTGATTTTATCAAGGTAAAATCAATTGAAAAACGAGGATTATGCTCCATTGGAAAAAACTAAGTTCCGAGCAGATCAAACAGCGTATTTTTAAAGCTTTAGAACACAACATTGATTACTTTCATGAAAGTACTTTGGGTGTACCTGGCTCTCATTTAGATCAAAAGGTCTTCCCTAGCGATGCCACCTTTTTAAAGGATTCACCATTTTTGTATGCCATGGTTCACAATCCAAATCATATTGGATGTCATACCCTTGGAGAATCAGAGAGTTTTTTGAAGGGTACACATGCGATCGAACGAGAAGTTATTCAGGTTTGTGGAGAAGTAATGCTCAAGGGAGCAACAGACCAGCAAGACGGCTACATTGCCTCGGGAGGTACAGAAGCTAATATTCAAGCCTTTTGGGTCTACCGGAACTATTTCATGCAAGAAATGGGCGCTAAAGTCGATGAGATTTGTATCCTCTGCTCTGAAGATAGCCATTATTCGATGTCCAAAGGAGCGAATCTATTACAGGTCGGTTTTCATATGGTTAAAGTCAATTTTGAGGATCGAAAGATAGATCCCGCACTTTTACAAGCAGATG
>CAXIDD010000795.1:0-2250 GCA_964021975.1 uncultured Saprospirales bacterium
TCATCCATATGGTGAATCCGATGCTTGAATGCTTCGATGTGTCCGTAAAGCATAGTTGCATTAGAACGATGTCCTAAGTCATGCCAAATTTCATGAATCCGTAGCCATTGATCGCCGCTACATTTCCCACCTGCGATCTGGTCTCTGATTTCTGGATGAAAAATTTCGGCACCTCCACCTGGCATCGAATCTAAGCCAGCTTCTTTCATCAGGAGCATGCCTTCTTCATAGGAGATTTTGGCTTTTTTGAAAATATAATGGTACTCAACTGGCGTGAGTGCTTTGATATGTAAATCAGGGCGATGCGCTTTGATCTGACGAAACAGCTCTGCATAGAATTCAACATCATATTGGGGTAGCACACCACCTACAATGTGTACTTCTGTAACGGGCTGCTCATCGTATTTTTTGATGATATCTAAGATCTCTTCCATAGAATATTCCCAGCCTTCGTCCCGCTTCTTGATCAGACGGCTGTAAGAACAGAAAGTGCAAGTATACAGGCAGACATTGGTTGGCTCAACGTGGAAATTACGGTTGAAATAAGTGCGATTTCCATGCTTTTTCTCGCGGATAAAGTTAGCAAGTGTACCCAAGTAACCTAGATCTGCTTCCTCATATAGGTGTAATCCTTCATCTGGAGTGATCCGTTCACCATCAAAAACTTTTTGCGCGATTTTGCGCAGGCTATCGGATAGTTGCTCATCTTTTAAAACCACTTCAATTTTACGGGTATCTTGCATAATTACTTACTTTTGTATTGGAATCTTTGCTTTCTAAACTTTCAATTTTTATTGAAAACGATTTTGTCGCAATTCAGTTCAAAGGTAGGGAATATTCCTACATTTTATTCTGCTTCTTAAACGCTATTAATTGATATTCATGCTGAGTATTCTTTTGCCTATTTACAATTTTGATGTACGTCCTTTGGTACAGGAGCTTTGGGAACAAGGCCGAAGTTTGTCAGTACCCTTTGAGATTGTGGCTTTGGATGATGGTTCAGCTTCTGATTTTAAAGCGCTGCATCAAGATTTGGATACTAAAGCAGAGATTCGGTATCAAGAGTTACCTGAGAACCTGGGACGCTCTGCCATCCGCAATGAACTGGCTCGTATGGCTCGCTATGAGTTTTTATTGTATATCGACTGTGACTCCAAGGTCGTTCGGATGGATTATTTACAGTATTATATAGATCATTTACACGAGAATGCACTTCTTTATGGCGGTCGTACTTATCAAGAATCAGCTCCTTCTGATCCCGATTTACACTTACATTGGGCTTTTGGAACTGCCCGAGAAGTTACCAGCCCTTATCAGAGAAGACAAAGACCTTATCATGGGTTTATGACCAATAATTTTGTTGTACCTAAATCGATTCAAAAGCAATTTCCTTTTGAGGAGAAATTGCGGCAATATGGTCACGAAGACACCCTGTTTGGTTTGCAATTGTCAAAGGCAAAGGTGCCCATTATTCACTTAGATAATGCGCTAGAGCACATTGGTTTAGAGACAGCAGAAATCTTTCTTGAAAAGTCTCGACAAGCCATTCATAACCTGGCTTACTTAGCTAAGAACTATCCTGAAATTGATACCCGTTTATTAGCAATGGCTAGACGAATGCAAAAAGTAAAAATGGGTGGGTTTTATGCTTGGTTTCATCGGAAAATGGCCGCTTCCTGGGAAGAAAAACTAACAAGTCGTCAGCCAGATTTACGACTTTTTGATTTGTGGAAGTTAGGCCTTTTTCTAAATGCCTTCGATCAATAAAAACTGTCTGAAATACACAGTTTATAAAGGTCAGATTAGTTGGCTAGCACAAAGCTAAGATGTAAAACTTGTTTTTTTTCTACAGAAACTTAAGATGTTTGTCTTTTGCATTAAATTGAATTTCTATTGAAAATAAACAAGCTTCTAATGCAGAAATATCTTGGTGTATTCTTCTTGATTTGCTTATCCCTAACCCTTTCAATTACTCAAAAAGACTATACACAATGGGCAAGGCCTTTAATGGGGTCAGATTCGGAGTTTCAACTTTCTAATGGGAATACTTATCCAGCTATTGCCAGGCCATGGGGGATGAATTTTTGGGCGCCCATGACCGCAGAATATGGGAATGGATGGTTTTATGCCTATGATGCTTATCAAATTAATGGTTTTCGGCAGACGCATCAACCAAGTCCATGGATTAATGATTATGCTGCTTTTTCGCTAATGCCAGTGGTTGGGTCACCAACTTTTGATATTAAAAAA
>CAXIDD010000796.1:0-2237 GCA_964021975.1 uncultured Saprospirales bacterium
TCCTTTATGATTTTACCAGGACTAACGTCAGTGACTTTTAGAGATAAGGCTCCCAAAGAAATCGTCCACCTAGCTTACCAAGCTAAGCTAAAAGGCATTGAGTGGGGAGGTGATATACATGTACCTATTGGGCAACTCGGAAAAGCTGAAAAAGTTGGCAGGCTAACTAGAGCAGCTGGCCTAAGTGTTTGTGCTTATGGCTCTTATTACACAGTAGGTAAAAGTCAAGAAGAAGGCATCAACTTTGAGGATGTACTTACAACAGCGGAAGCATTACAGGCTCCTATTATTAGAATATGGGCTGGCAACAAAAGTAGCTATAATGCTACCGAAACCTATCGAAGAAAAATACTAAATGAAACCCTAGAAATAGCGGATAAAGCAGAAAAGAAAGGAATAAAACTGGCCTTTGAATTTCACAGCAATACACTTAACGATACTTATGATTCCTGCTCGGAATTAATTGTCGAATTGGATCATCCAGCAGTAAAGACTTACTGGCAGCCCATTACTAGTGTTAAATCCGAAATTAATGCGGCTGGAATTGATAAAATATTACCCTGGATTGTAGGCGTACATGTTTTCCACTGGTGGCCTGAAGTCGAAGTCCGGTTACCCCTCAATCAAGGAGCTCAAGATTGGAAAGATTATTTATTTAGACTTTCCAAGCTAAAAGCACCAATTTTTGGAAACCTTGAATTTGTGAAAGACAATTCTCCCAAGCATTTTTTGGAAGATGCAAGGACATTACTGAATCTAATAGGAAATCATCAGGTTTTGAAAACGAAGCAAAGGAACTAAAAAATAGTCCTTTAACAAAGAGATAATTGATATGACCATTTATGATTATATGGTGGTAGTGTTCTACCTAGGCTTCATGTTTGTAATGGGCCCCATTTATAAAAGTTTTAGCAAATCAGCAAGCGACTTCTTTCGTGGTGGTGGTGGTATGCTCTGGTGGGTCGTAGGTAGTTCGACCTTTATGTCCACCTTTTCTGCATGGGCCTTCACGGGAGGCGCTGCCAAAGCTTATGAGACAGGCACCTTCTTTCTTTTGCTTTTTGCTTGTAATATTCTAGGCTATATTTTTACCTATTTTTTCACAGCGGCCAAATTCAGGAGAATGCGGGTAGTCACCGCCATAGAGGCTATTCAAAAGCGATTTGGCAATGCCAATGAGCAAGTATTTGCCTGGCTACCCATCTTTTCCAATCTTGTTTTGGGAGGACTATACCTCTATACGATTTCCATATTTATGTATGGCGTATTCGAATTGAATATTACTTTACTCATTGTACTTCTGGGATCTGTAGTAGTCCTAATGACTTTATTGGGCGGATCCTGGGCCGCAACAGCAGGTGATTTCGTACAAATGCTTATTGTTTTATCCATCACCTTTGTAATGGTTTTCTTAACCTTAACACATCCCTCTATCGGAGGAATTAGTGGATTAATTGATAAAATCCCTGAACATCATTTGAATTGGTCCTTATTTGACCGTCCATGGGTAGTGGTATTTTTTGCCATAACACTCTTGATAAATCAGTTGGTACAGAATAACAGTATGACCACCACCGGAGGTGCCAAATATGTATTTGTTAAGAACGGTCATGATGCCAAGCGGTCAACACTGATCTCTATTTTTGGCTATTTAATATTATCTCCAATTTGGATGATTCCTGCTATTGCTGCGACCTACCTGCATCCAGATTTAGCCACTCAATTCCCAGTGCTAAATAACCCTAATGAAGCCGCCTATGTAGCTATGGCACAAACCCTACTCCCTGCGGGTTTACTCGGACTCTTGGTCTGTGCCATTTTTGCAGCAACTTTAACCACTATCAATACATTTCTTAATGTGTCTTCAGGTGCGTTCGTTAGAAATTTCTACATCCGAATTGTTAATAAAGAAGCATCTGAATCCAAACAAATTCTGATCGGCAGGGTATTTATCCTAGCCTATGGTGTATTAATGATTTTGATGGGTATATACTTTCAAGGCCTAAAATCTACCTCCCTATTTGATCTCTTATTGATCGCCGCTGCATCTATTGGAATCCCTTCAACTATCCCCCTCTTTTTCGGGATTTTTGTAAAGAAAACCCCATCCTGGTCTGCCTGGAGTACCATGCTCGTTGGATTTATCCTAGCGATTGTATTAAGAATAGTTTTGACTGATGATTTTATTAGTTCTCTTTTTTCTCCCCAAACTGCATTTACGGGGCAAGAGATAAATG
>CAXIDD010000797.1:0-2232 GCA_964021975.1 uncultured Saprospirales bacterium
TCTCCAGCTTGGGGATCCGCATCATCGAAGAAGTCAAAAGCTTTGATGACATTCTTTCGAGTAGGCGTTGTATAGCTAATCCCTAGCTTGGCCAAATTTTCGGCTTCCTCTTCATGTGGCAGTAGTAAAAATTTAGGCTTCCACAAGATTTCTCGTCCTTCGTCTCCGGCCATAACTTGGTGTTGACAAAGCCGCTCGAAATAACGATTTATAGCGAGTACATCATTGATACAACCGTTAAGTTGACGGCAATTTTCGTAAGCATTGATACCGATGAATAGGGCGTAAAAGGTGGTTTTTTGCATAGCTACTTTTAGTTTGTCGGTTTTGTGGTGTGTCTTTTACTGCTTCATTTACTACTTTTTCACACCTAAGACAGATAATAATCCTCTAGTCAACTCCCGAGCGACCGTCCGTCCAATCTGCCGAGTAGTGGTATTATTCATCACTTGCTCGATGATGGTCTTTTCGGTACGACGACGCGTTCTGCTTACCTTTTGGTTCTGTTTGCGAAGTTCTTCTTGTCTTTCTTCTTTTCTAGCCAATTCAATTTTAGCTTGCAAGATTTCGTAAGCACTTTCGCGGTCAATTTCCTGGTTGTATTTTCGAATCAGACTAGATTGGCTCACCAAATGATCAATCTCTTTATTGGTCAAAATATCCATTCGAGATTGAGGTGCGCGCATCATGGTATGCACTAGAGGCGTTGGAATCCCTTTCTCATTTAACACCGTAACCAAGGCCTCTCCAATCCCTAATTGGGTCAACAATTCATCTACTTCATAGAAGTCTGATTCCGGAAAATTTTGAGCTGCTAATTTAATGGCTTTACGATCTTTGGCTGTAAAAGCTCGAAGTGCATGCTGAATTTTCAAACCCAATTGACTTAAAACTTCATCTGGCACATCAACTGGATTTTGGGTAACAAAGAAAATCCCAACTGCTTTAGAGCGAATCAATTTAATGATGGCCTCCATTTGATCCAATAAGGACTTACTCGCCTCCTCAAATACAAGGTGTGCTTCGTCAATGAACATCACCAACTTGGGCTTATCCATATCTCCTTCTTCGGGAAAAGTACTGTATATTTCAGCCAACATTTGCAACATAAAGGTAGAGAACAATTTGGGTCGATCTTGGATATCTGTCAAGCGTAGGATAGATATAACTCCTTTACCCTCCTCATCCGTTCTGATTAGATCATCCACTTCAAAAGAACGTTCTCCAAAGAACAAGTCGGCTCCTTGCTGTTCTAATTCAATCAATTTCCGAAGAATGGCCCCAACAGAAGTTGTAGAAACTCTTCCATAAACATCCTGGATTTCTGCTTTCCCCTCATTGGTGAAATATTGCAGGGTTTTGCGAATATCATTTAGATCAATCAAGGGAATATCATGATCATCGCAGTATTTAAAAACAACGGCTAAGATACCGGACTGCGTTTCGTTTAAGTCTAACAAACGAGCGAAAAGAACCGGTCCAAATTCGGTTACGGTAGCTCGTAAGCGTAGTCCCTTTTCGTCTGATAGCGTCAAAAACTCTACGGGACTCGTGCCTGCCTCAAACGGTAAACCTATGGCTGCGTGTCTTTCGTCAATCTTTCGGTGTCCTGGACTAGGCGCAGCAATACCACTTAAATCTCCCTTCATATCCATTAACAATACTGGTACTCCTTGGGCTGATAATTGCTCAGCCATGACTTGTAAGCTTTTGGTTTTCCCGGTACCGGTAGAGCCTGAGATAAGCCCATGTCTATTTAAGGTTTCTAAAGGTACGCGGACAAAACTCCCCGCTTGGGTTTCCCCATCAATCATGCCACCTCCTAAGATCAAGGCATCTCCTTTAAAAGTATAGCCCTCATTAATAGTATCAATGAATGTTTCTTTGTTTGCCATATTATTCCTTATTCCATTTATTGACTCTTAAGTCAAATTTTTGTTTACTAAATTCCCAAAGGTCGATATTAAAATCCGCTTCGAGTTCTTTTTCTGTATCTCTGGTCATTAGATTAGAAAAAAAATCTATCCCAGTTAGTTCTTCTACTGCATCAATAGAAGTTGCATATTTATATAGTGGTTCGTAACTAATTTCATTGGGTAAAACGAAGGCAATTCCTTTGTTTTCTGGTTCGGAGATATCTAACAATACTTTATAGAATCCAATTGGAATACTTACTTCATTTTCACCAATCGAACCTTTAATATCTTCCGTTAGAATCGGGCCAGTCACTAC
>CAXIDD010000798.1:0-2227 GCA_964021975.1 uncultured Saprospirales bacterium
AATCAGCTTCCCAGGTAAATTCTTGATTGTTGATCCGGTCAGTTACTTCTTTAGCTAGATTAATGGTTGGTATGCGGTAATGCTGAGCAACCTGGTTGTGGTTTTGGATGACTTCGGGTACCTGTCCTCCGTTATAAGTCTTCATCTTGTCAGGATCTACAAAATGCATAAGCACTATATCCATTGCTGGATTATGCTGCCGTAAATTCCTAACGATCCCTTCCAAAGCACGGATCTGTTCCGTTTTACTACGTCTATTGGTAGCATCATTAACTGCTGCTTCTTCAAAAAGTAAGTCTATTTTACCTTTTGAAAGCACATCTCTTTCCAATCTAAAAGCAGCAGGAGTTGTCCCCATTGATGGAATACCGGCTTCAACAAACTCAAATTCAGTATCGGGAAAACGCTGGGTAAAGTAATCGGCGATACTATCTCTCCAGCCCGGATTGTAAGTAATCGAACCGCCTAAAAAAGCAATCCGTCCTTTTCGCTCTCGCTCAAAACGCATTTGGCTGTTGGCTAAACCATCATACAATTGATGATAATTAGAGGCATTAATTGGAAGCCATTTTTGGGTATGGTATTGGATAAAATCGGCTATAAATTGAGGCGTCTCTAATTCAAAATGATGGCCATGTAGCTTTTGTGGTCCTTCAGTACAAGGCACAATGGTAGCTGGTCCTCCTAAACGTAGATAACGATCTACCAGCCGAAAAGTATTTTCTTGTGGCGGTACCACTTCATCTTCTAAGCCTATCATGTGTAGGATTGGAATCTTAGCTACAGCTAATGGTTCTAAGTTATCGATGGGATTATTGGCATAAGCTTTTGCTACTTCATCAGAAGGAAAGTTATAGGCTTTTTTAAGAGTCTCCCAGGACTTTGGATTACCAATTCCAGCTCCAAATCCACCAGGCCAGCTTTTAAAATCACAGACCGGTGCTTCTGCGTAAATACAGATCACCTTATCGACATTCCGTTTGGCCCAACTATATACAAAAAGCCCACCTCTACTTACGCCCATCAACGCTACTTTAGGGAGCAATTGGTATTCCTTTTGCAGGAAATCATAGAATCGGTCCCAAACCTCCATACTTTCAGGGCTACCAAAAGCATTATTGGTATTGATGTAAGCTAAGTGGTAACCTTCTGATATTAAAATACTATCGGCTTCGGTATGCCAATCCGGAAATCTTGCTCTCCATACCCAAGGGTTTCCCGTCAAGGCTTGTTTGGGTACGATCAAACGCGCAGCACGACCTTCAAACTGAAAGTCATGGCGTTCATACCCTTTCCAAATGCTTATTTCTTGTTGTTGGCCATTTAGGCAAAAGGTAAAAAGCAACAACCATATTGTTACCGTATACTTGTGGATCATATATTGTGGATTTAACGGTCCAAGTTTAGAAGCAAAGAATAGATTAAATAGGTTTTTCACGTTTTAAGGTCTGTCCTGCTTTTACTCCAGTAGCAGCGCCATCTTTCCAAGCAAATTGTCCGTTTACAAGCGTATGTATAATGCCTTCTGACATGAGGATTGGTTCTTCGTAGGTAGCATGATCAATGATGGTTTCAGGATCAAAGATGGTGATATCCGCTACCATCCCAGTTTGCAGTAAACCACGGTCTTTCATGCCAATAGTTTTCGCTGGCAATCCAGACATTTTATGGATGGCTTGCTCTAAGCTAAGGACTTTTTTAATTCTTACATACTCCCCCAATACCTTGGGGAAGCTTCCCCAACCGCGCGGATGTCCACGCTCTGCAATAGAGGCCCCACAATCACAAGCAATCGAGGTGGTAGGGTGCTGCATAATTTCAATCAAATCAGATTCTTTACCAAAGCGGGCAATGATCCCCTGATTTTTTTCTTCTAATAATCGAATAACTGTCTCGCCCGGTGAATCAATCCCATATGCTTTCATAGCATCTAGTAATTCCCTTTGAGAATCCAATAATAAGACCCCAGATGCTCCACCAAAGCGTAGCTTCATAGCGTTCTCTGCTTCCTGGATAATTCGTGCGCGTTGGTTTGGATCTTGAAAACGCTCCAGCATCTTTTCATAACCACCAGCTTGTGCCCAACTTGGAATAATGAGGGAAGCCAATCCGGTTTGGCCCGCTAGATAGGGATAAACATCGGCTACGGCGCCACCTGCACCAACGAGTGCGACGACAGATCGGAAGAGCGTCGTGTAGGGAAAGAGTGTAGATCTCGGTGGTCGCC
>CAXIDD010000799.1:0-2225 GCA_964021975.1 uncultured Saprospirales bacterium
CTTCCATAAGCCTTATAAAGTGCTTCTTTTGCACCCCAATAGACATGGGCATGTAAAATAGAATGAACAGGGTCAAGGTTGGCCTGTTCCGCTGCATTCATGAATTTAGGTATAATGCGTGTGATTTTTGATACAATTTTTTGTACATCAATCCCTACGGAAACAGGGGCGGCAATCGCTGCACTAATATCTCTCGAATGGCTAATAGAAATTTGCCACTCTGCATCTTCCAGATGCGGTTTCCCGTACTCATCCTTAATAAATGCGGCTCTCTTTATTCGGCCAGACATTTGATGGACTAGTTGGCGAGCGGCCAACCATTCTATCCGTCGATGCCCTTTAATTTGTGCTAACTGTGCTTGCTCTCGTGGAAAGAGGTTTAAATGTTCTAAAAACCAAGCTTCAGATTCCTCAATTTGCCAGAGACCAATTTCACCAATAGCCTCAATATTTTGATGATGTAGGATTGGCATAATAAATAACTTCTAAGTGATGAGCGGTGAAAATAAGGCTTTTTTCTAAAAGGAGTAGAATAAGAATTAGAAATTAAATAACTTATCTTTTAGATTCATAACCTGTTGATTTTCAAATTTTAAGGTAATGAAAAATAAGGGCTTATTTTTCGCCATCCCTTAAACAAAATGAGGAAGTAGGGCGTTGCAATGATCACTACCATAAATTCAAATAGCTTCTTAATCTAAAATAAATATGCTACAAGTTACCAAGGCCAACCAATTAGTAGGGCACAATGCTTCTGTCTTTTCAGTGGTAGCAGATCATGATCCTCAGTACATTCTAAGTGGAGCTGGAGATGGCTGGCTGGTGCGATGGGATTTGGAAGCGCCAGATCTTGGCAAATTGGTGGCGAAAGTAGAGACTCAGATATTCTCCATGTGCCTTTTAGATGGAGAGAAACGGGTAGTAGTCGGAAATATGAATGGAGGTGTCCATTGGGTCGACCTGGAAGCTCCTGAGCAAACCAAAAATATTGCTCATCATCAAAAGGGGGTTTATGCTATTGTTCAAGTTGGTCCGCACGTTTTTACGGGTGGCGGAGATGGATTGGTCACGCGTTGGTCAGTAGAGACTGGATCTAGCATAGAAAGCCTCCAACTAAGTCCTGCGTCCATCCGAAGTATTGCTTTTGCTCCCGAAAGGAATGAGTTAGCAGTAGGGGCCAGTGACCATTCGATCTATTTTTTAGATGCCAGTCGACTAGAAGTTAAATACAGTATTCCAGCTGCTCACGACAATTCCGTTTTTTGCTTGAAGTACAGTCCAGATCAAAAACAACTTTGGTCAGGTGGAAGAGATGCCCATTTGAAAATTTGGGATTTGGAAGCAGAAAGATCTTGTCTGATGGATCATGCAGCTCACTGGTATACCATTAATGATTTAGTTTTTGATCCCTCCGGGAAATATGTCGCTACCGGTAGTCGGGATAAAACCATTCGTATTTGGGATGCTCATAATTTTAAACTCATCAAGGCCATCGAAACCATTCGGGACCAAGGCCATATCAATTCAGTCAATAGATTACTTTGGAGTGCCCATCGTAATTATTTAGTCTCCGCAAGTGATGACCGCCGCTTGATTACTTGGGCTGTCGAATAGGGGAACGCTACTAGTTATACTTGGCCTTTTTTCATAAAAATCGTATCTTCTGTGGGCATAAGCCTTGACTTCAAAACACCTCTATTTGAATGTCATTTATAACCCAAAAACCATACGAACATGAAAGCCATCTCTTTCCTAAATCTTTGTCTGTTATTCTTCGCCTCATTAAGTGTAAATGCCCAGCAAACTGGGAAAGTAGATTATAAAGTACTTGGAATAAATTTTACCATTCCCAATGGATGGGTAGGTCAGGAAGGAGAGGGCATGTTTGTCATGGGGAGCAATACCATCCCGGGAGTCATCTTGATGACAACCAATGAGGCCACCACAATGGAGCAAATGAAACAAGAAGCCAGAGTTGGGATTGTTGACCAAGCAGGAACAAATCTACAATTGAGTGGTGATTTTGATGCGGTGGGTACCAATGGCATCGGTGCAGAGTTTCTCGGGACTTTAGAATTTCAAGCTGCCAAAGCATACGTAATTGGACTGCTCAATCCTTTCGGTCAAGGGGTAACTATAATGGCCGTTACCTTAAAAGATAAATACACGAATGACCATAAATCAGCAGCGATTACATTAGCTAAAAGCCTACAATTTAAAAAACC
>CAXIDD010000800.1:0-2225 GCA_964021975.1 uncultured Saprospirales bacterium
TTCACTAAAGGTTTCGAATCCAGCCGGAGCGACTAATACCAATTTTGACATTAAATTTGGTTGTGCCAAAGCTAAAGTCATGGCAATTTGACCACCCATTGAGTGCCCTACTACAGTCGGGTTTTCAATACCTAAGGCGTCTATAAAAGCTGCAATGGTCTCTGCAAAGAAAGACATGGAATAGGGAAAATCTCCAGCACTAGATTTACCATACCCCGGCAAATCTAAAGCGATACAACGGTATTGACCTTTTAAAGATTCAATGACTGGCTTCCAGGCTGGGGCATAGCTACCCAATCCATGAATCATGATCAAAGTTTGTGGACCTGTTCCTTCGTCAAAATAGGCCAATTCTAAGCTATCGTTAATGGACGCATAATGTACTTCGAAAGGATATTTTACCGTTTTCATGGTTTTATTTTGGGCCTGCCCAGCTAGTATACTGCTTAGGAAGAGACTTAAAATTAATATTTTTTTCATTGCTTATTTTTTGAATCACATAAGACATTTAAGTCTTTAGAAACTATTTGAATTTAGTAGGATGATAACTTTCCTTCTTCTGATTTTTAACCAAGAAATACAGGCCAAAACCGACTACCATAGAGGCTAATAATGCAAAGGTAACGGCCACTGCTGGGTTGCGTACTTCAGCTTGCATATAGGACCCGATCCTACCATAGTAAATTGAAAAGTGGACGATGATGGCCACGATGGATGCAGCGATGGGTGCTATTTTGGGAACATCTTTATAGAAAATTCCCAATAGCACTGGCACAAAAGCCGCCGAAAAATAGGCATAGACTCCATTTTGAGCAAAAATGCCTACACTTAGACTTGGATTAACCAATTGCTGATAAGAAAAAATGAAAGATAAAACACCTACGACCACAATCATCCCTTTATTAATCTGGATGGCGCGTTTTTCAGCAATTGCCCCTTTCCCTATCCGATCTCCTAGAAGCGGTACTATAATATCAGAGCTTATGGTTGTAGGTACCGACTGAATTAGGCCTTCTAACGTAGATAAGCCTGCCGAAAGAAGTCCGAGGATCACAATCAGTCCAATGTAAACTGGGAACTCTTCAATCACATAAGCTGGAATAATCCCATCCATACTTAGTGCTGTACCATTGACCGTAAGATCTGGAAAAGAAAGTCTTGCGTATAGTCCTGCGATCACTACCAAAAAAAATAAAGCCTCTACGATGATCGCAACTGTCAAATAGCGATTGACCTGCTGTTCGTTTTTTAGCAACAAGGATTTGGTAATAATGTGTGGCTGACAGACGACGGCTATCCCGACCATAATAGAGCAAAAAACAATCTCAAAGTAGTCTCGGAAAAGAAAACTAGTAGGATTCGTTGATTGAACTAAAAATGGATCAATCGCCGATAATTTGGCTATAAAGCCTTTTACACCTTCACTAAAATGCTCATAACCCGAGCCCAGCATAATGCAAGCCACTACAATCATAATACAGGCTTGAATCATATTGGTATAAACCATTGAGTTTGCTCCGCCAAACATCATATAGCCAAATACAAAAAGGATTAAAACGAGTAGCACATTAAACTCTTCTGCGTTCAAGGCAGTGGCCAACACCTTGGTCATGCCTACACAAATCAATACAATAAAGGTGATGAGCAGTAAAGATAGTACTCCAAAAAAAAGGGCATAGCCTTTACTATCATAACGCTTCCCGATCCACTGCGCCATCGTAAGCGCTTTCAAGGCAGACCCCTGCTTTCTAAAACGTTTGGTTAGGATAACCAAAGAAATAAATATCGCTAAAGGCATAACGACCCCAAAAGCCAATACACCGCTAAAACCATAAAGGGCTATAAATCCTGGGTTAATAATAAAAGTCGCGGCACTTGTAATCGAAGCGGCGAGAGATAAGCCAACTGCAACGGGCGAAAACTGAATGTTACCTACTGCATAATCTTGCATAGATTTAATCTTCAAAGCCCCACGCACAACAAAAAACAAAATCAAGGCAGCGTATAAGGCGATTAAGATGGCAGTGGCTAGTACTAATTGTGTTGATGCCATTTTATATTTGGTTAGCAAATCAAAATAATATTCGATAAATATTCGAGATTGCCAATATATATGTTTCATCAACAAGTCAATTAGCCTTCCTTTATTTTGGTAAAAAGAAAAAAGGGTTGACTTAAATACTCACTATCAAATTATAAAAGAAAATAGCACCACAGATTATTGA
>CAXIDD010000801.1:0-2211 GCA_964021975.1 uncultured Saprospirales bacterium
CCTAATCTGTCTCCCGACGAATCAAAAATAGCTTATATCAAAGGTGGACAAGTTTGGTTTTATGATTTTAATTCGAAAACGAATACACAAGCATTTGTGATGCGTGGAAGCCCAAGTGGTTTACGTTGGTCTCCCAATAGTAAAAGGCTTGCTTTTGGTTCCAACCGAGGGGACCATGACTTTATAGGTGTTTATGATTTAGAAGATAATCAGATTCAATACTTGGCACCTAGTGTAGATCATGATGGATCAGCGGTTTGGTCTCCTGATGGTAGTCAACTGGCATTTATTCGGATTCCCAATGAAAAATCTATTTTACCTTTTATACCCAGACGTTCCGGTTTGCCATGGTCTATTTGGAAACATGATTTTCGAATTAATGAAACAAAGCAAATTTGGCAAGCTCAAGAGGGGCCTGGAAGTGTCTTTCGTAATATTTCGGCCGCTAATCAGCTGTTTTGGATGGCAGACAATCATTTGATCTTTCCATATGAGGGAGAGGCCTGGACACAATTATACAGTATACCTGCCGATGGTGGGCCCGCTAAATGGCTGACACCAGGTGCTTTTGAGGTACAGTTTGTAAGTAAAGGCCCTAAGGGGCAATATCTATATTATTCGGGTAATCAGGATGATATTAATCGGCAGCATATTTGGAGAGTCAGTACTACTTCTGCTCCGGAGTTATTGAGTGGGGATTCAGGAATCCAATGGTCGCCTGTAGTGACTGAGAAAGGGAATTTAACTTGTTTGGCTAGTAGTGAGACGACGCCTGCTCAAGTAGCCCAAATAAAAAACGGGAAGCTACAAATTATGGCTGCAGAAACTTTGCCATCAGATTTTCCCAGTAAGCAGTTGGTAGAACCAGAAGCGGTTATCTTTCCGGCTAGCGATGGCATGATGATTCATGGACAACTATTCAAACCTAAAAAGATGGAACGTGGAAAGCAGTATCCAGCGGTGCTCTTCTTCCACGGGGGGAGTCGACGGCAAATGCTAATGGGCTTTCATCATCGTGGATATTACCACAATGCCTATGCTCTCAACCAATATTTAGCTAATCAAGGCTACCTCGTATTATCTGTTAATTATCGAAGTGGGACTGGATACGGCATGGAATTCCGCGAAGCATTGAATTATGGCGCTCGTGGTGCCAGTGAATTTAATGATGTAATGGGTGCAGGCATATACCTGCAAAACCGGGTGGATGTTGATCCTCAAAAGATTGGCCTTTGGGGAGGTTCTTATGGCGGTTATCTGACTGCGCTGGGATTGGCAAAGGCTTCTGATCTTTTTGCTGCTGGCGTAGATATCCACGGCGTACACGATTGGAATGTAGTGATCAAAAACTTTGTAAGTAGTTATGATTCGAGTACCGCCCAGGAAGTAGCAGATTTGGCTTTGCAATCTTCACCAATGCCCTATATTGACGGATGGCGCTCGCCGGTTTTATTCATTCATGGAGATGACGACCGAAATGTACCTTTTAGCGAGACCGTAGATATTGTTGAAGCTTTGCGTAGACAAAATACTTACCTGGAGCAATTGATCTTCCCAGATGAGGTGCATGGCTTCCTATTACACCGCAATTGGGTTGCTGCTTTTGAGGCGAGTGCTGATTTTTTTAATCGAAAACTAAAAAATAAGTAACTTCTGTAAGAATTGTCAGTCCTAAAACTGATAAGTAGAAGCGCAAATTAATTAATAAGCTATGATGCCATCTAATTCCATTATACTTTGTTGCGTACGCGCCTTAATAGCTAGGCTATTAGGCTCCGCCGCGCCTCGTCTAATGAAATAATCTGTTCGTTCATAGATGATCAGTATTTTGGCGCTCCTACTTATTTTATATAGATGATAGGTTTTATACGCTATCAAACCAATTTTCAAAAAACAAAAAACAACAAAGATGTTAAAAGAATTTAGAGATTTTATCATGAAGGGTAATGTGCTAGAATTAGCGGTTGCCGTGATCATTGCAGGTGCCTTTGGTGCCATTGTGACTTCCTTCACCAAGGATGTAATTATGCCTCCAATCGGCTTGGCTATGGGAGGAGTAGATTTTACAGATCTAGCCTATACCTTGAAAGCAGCAGATATGAATGCAGCTGGTGAAGTCATTACCGAGGCGGTTCAGATTCGCTATGGTGCCTTTATTCAGAAGGTGATTGATTTTCTAATTATTGCATTTATCATCTTTATGTTGATTCG
>CAXIDD010000802.1:0-2206 GCA_964021975.1 uncultured Saprospirales bacterium
ATTGATGGGAAGATAGCAGACCACAAGCGTTTTTATTGGAGAGATTAAGGAATTTGATGCCCAGAGCAAAACTTCAAACATCAAATTCCAAAGATGACAAAAATGATTCATCATTTTTCGTCCTCTTCTAGTTTTCACCCAAGATGACTACCAAAGTATAAATCAATCCTGGAATATAGAACAATAATGTTAGCAGCAAAGAAATCCAAAACCGATTGGTAATATCTCCTTCGTGAAGGAGCATACCCACGGGAGGAATCAAAATCGTTACAATGACAAGTAGTGTTAAATCAACGTCGCTAGCTTCTTCAAAATTCGAGATGGATTCTTTTAAATTCTTTTTGACTTCTTTGCGAGTTGCTTTACGCTCTTTGCGAGTCATCGATTTCTTATCTGCTTTAAAGTCTGCTTTTGCCTTCATTGCTGCCGCCAGCTCCTGGCCCGCTTGCATAGATGCTTGTTCGTCTACCCCAAGATTATTGGTGGTATTGACAGCTGCTTGCATTGGAAGGCTGAAAACAGCTAATACGAATAGAGGTAATAGTAGTTTGAATCTTTTCATAAATCAGATTTTAATGATAAAGTTTAAAAGTGATATAATAGGTTTATTCAATTATTGAAGGCTACTTAGAATCAAAGTAGGAAATTTTTTTCATAGAAAATAGGTTCTTCTTAAGTTCAAACTTAAAAATAATTGAGATGTTCGCCGGGAAAATTTATTTAATTACTACCTGCTCACTTTCTCCAAGAGTTCTCAATTCTACTTTTACAGCTGGCTTCTCATCTTGGCCTACAAACTGGCAATCAAAAGAAAGGGAATTACTGCCCGCATTAACCTTAAAGTTCTCTGCATCCAAATCTATTTCTTGAATCAATTGCCAATTGGATGTGTAAACCTGAGCTTTATTGGTGCCAGTGTATTTTAGGATTTGTCCTTTCTTGAGCATTATAGGTAGCTGTATTTCCTTATAATTATTTAACTCAAGCTTAATTTCCTTGACGTCACTATCAATAGCCGTTAAGTTGAATTGTAGGGATTGATCCTTTCCAATATTAGTAAATTCAAAATTAGAGGCCAGCGGTTCGCCAGGTTGTCTGACTTTCTTTTCATGGGTAAAGATGGCAGCTTTTATCGGTGTCCAATTCCAAATATTATTGTCTAGTTCTTGAATGGTAAATTCCTGCTCCGTACTTCGCATTGCAGCCTTTTGAGCCTCTGAAAAATGATTGCCAATGCGGAGGTTTTCCCAAGCTCCAATCAATTTCAAGATTTGGTCCTTTTGACCATTATTAGCGACAGCTTCGGAATTGGCAACATAAGCATAACCTGCCTCATAACCGGCTGCACGGGCTAATAACCATTCCATATCTTCCAGACTGGTTTCGGGGGTCATCTTAAACCAACCAAGCATACCCGGCATGTAATTCCGTTGGAAATAAGCTTGGTTGTTAAAGCGGTACTCGGTTTGGCTTTCTCGGAATCCACCATACCAGGGCTCCCCCCAATTCATACGGGAATAAATGTGCCAGAAAAAGTGGGTAGTCCTACTGGCATCAATGATCAAATGATTTTTGACTTCTTCAGATAAGTTATTATACCAGGTATAAGGCATGAGTGTCTCTCCGTAGGTACCCAGCCCGGTTGAGCGATTCCCTTCCAGACCATCAAAAGAGATTTGACGCATTCCGGTCTGGTTATAAAGCTTTGCCATTCTTTCAGACAATTCAATAGTCAGGTCGGCTTCGGTTAAAAATACTTTGTAAGCATGATCTAGTAGTTTTGAGATTTCACTGTTAGCATTATGTGCTGCTGGTTTTGTACCATAAGCTCCTCTTTGGCAATCTAATAGTGTCCAAGGTGCTTGTTCGGATACTTTTCCATAACGGATCAATTCGTCGCCTATCTGTACTGTTTTAAGGCTATTATTTTTCATTTGATTAAAGAAATCCGGAGATTCAATGACGATATTCTGGGTAGCAGCATTAACATCCTCCGTTAAAATGGAGGAGCCTACTTTTGCTAAACGAGGATCCGGAATAGGGGTAACGTAAGGGTCATTGGTGGTAATAAAGTTGGATAAAAAGTGCGTACCCAGCATCACACCTTGGGCTTCAGCTTGATCTACACAGTTTTTTAAGCTGGCCACACCATTAGGGAACTCCCCCTCGAACAATTCGAAGTGCCCCCAGTTTTCAAACGTTTTGC
>CAXIDD010000803.1:0-2181 GCA_964021975.1 uncultured Saprospirales bacterium
ATAAATTTTGGGCAACCTCCAAGGCCTTAAATACGGAGTTTTCACCACAAGAAACAGTAAATGCAGCACCCGAAAAATCCCATAGAGCACTGATTCTGCTGGCCATTAGATTGCCAATGAAACTAGTGAATTCACTCGGGGCAGGCGTCCCTTCTCGATGATAAAGACCTTTCTTAGCTAATTTAATGAGTTCGGCTACAGCCGTTTCTTCCAGCTCAAGGTTGGTATTGGCCAAAGCCTCTTTTATTTGCCATTCTAGATCCAATCTAGGCAGACATTGATGGATCGCTAATTCGGTTTCCATGGCCACCAAAACCGCTACGTTTTGCTGCTCTTGCAAGCCGGCATCTTTGATCGCATTATCAGCTACTTTTAGAAGTAGTGCTTGTTGAGGATGCAGTCGTTCTGCTTCTTTGGGTTGAATTTTATAACGCAACAAATCAATTTCGAATTCCTCAATGTAAGCGCCTTTGGGTGGCCGACCATTTTCAAAGCCATATTTTTTTAGCAAGGAAGAATTGGCTTCTATCCCTTTCCATCGGTTTTTTGGAAGTGCTTTAAAGTGTTGATCTCCATTATAAATCGTATGATAAAAGGCCTCTAAGTTTTTAGCATCTCCAAAATGGGCATCCATTCCCACGATGGCCATTGATTGTAAGGGGACTTGCTGATTGGAGCGAGCAAGCTCCTTACCTAAATAATTTTGGACGACCATATGTGCGTTGGTACCACCAAAACCAAATGAATTAATACCTGCTTGTTTTTTCTCTGCTGTCCAAGGAGTATGGTGGACGATCATGCGGTCACTGCCGTCCCAATTGCTATCCGATTGGATGGGATTGGTCAAATTGATATTGGGTGGGATCACTTCATGCTGCATCGCCAACAAGACTTTTAACAAACCTGTCATTCCTGCGGCTGTCAATAAATGACCCAAGTTAGATTTAACTGAACCAAGCAATGGCTTACTATCATGTTTTGAGAAATAATTGGCGATGGAGTTCAGTTCCGTGATGTCACCAAGAGGTGTGCCAGTAGCATGACACTCAATATAAGCGGTATCCTTGGGGGAGATTTCATTATTGAGGTAGGTCCTTTCAAAGGCTAAATTTTGTCCTTTTGGATTGGGACTTAGTAAGAATTTTCCACGTCCATCGTTGGATAGTCCGATGCCGCCAATCACGCCAATGATTTGATCTCCATCTCTTTCTGCATCGGCTAATCTTTTCAACAAAACCATTCCTGCTCCTTCGGAAGAAACCAATCCTGCTGATTCTTTGTCAAAGGGAACAAACTTTTTGTCCATCGGAGCATAGGCATGGAATATAGAGAATCCCATATGGATAAATAATTGATCGGATGCACTTACTGCACCGGCTAGCATCATATCTGCTTTACCGGTTTGCAATTCATCACAAGCCAATTTGATGGCGTATAGGGAAGTGGCACAAGCTGCATCTAGGGCATAATGTGTTTTCCCGAGTGCCAAGGCTTGACTCACCATTTCTGAAGGCGTGTAGGCTAATATTTCATTTTCGGGTGGAGTTTGCTGGTGGTCCTTTAATTTGAATTCTGGTGTTTTCAGTAAGTCTTGAATATTGGATTCCAAAGAGCGGCAGTATATATCTGCAATCAATTGATGAGAAGAACTGGTTGGAAAAGATAAGTTTCCAAGGATCAGACCGCAATTCTTCAAGTGTTCCTTTTTTTCAAAATACCCGCCATCAAGCAGTGCTTCCTTGGCGGTATATAAGGACCATTGATACAATTTATCTTGCTTGCTCAAAAAGTCGGCAGGCAATTCAAATCCAGTTGGATCAAATTCAAAGTTTCGGATATATCCACCGCGGGTAGAATAACAACGGTCTTCAATACCTTTTTCTGGATGAAAAATGAAGGCTGGATCTACCCCAAAATCTTGCGGAGTAGCATGACTGGTTCCGTCTTTTTCAGACATCAAATTCTCCCAAAAGGCCTTCGGTGTCGAAGCGCCAGGAAAAAGTGCAGATGTTCCTATGATGGCTATTTTGGTCATGTTTTTTATGGTTGTTTCTAAAGTTTAGTTACAAATCTCACCAAACTAATTGCTTGGAGATGGTTACCGCAGCACCTGATGTTTGAATGTAGACGATTCCTTGCTCATCATAGACCGTACATTCCGCCATTAATTTTAATTCATTG
>CAXIDD010000804.1:0-2179 GCA_964021975.1 uncultured Saprospirales bacterium
GATGGGAGGTCCGTTAAACTCAATACCTGGAATATGTTCTTGAATTTTTTCTACAAAATAATTGCGGACGGTTTCTATTTTTTGACGTCGGTCATCCATTCCTTCCACAGCCATGGCAAAAGCTTTGGCCATGCCTAAGATTCCATAGAGGTTTTCGGTACCTCCGCGCATATTGCGTTCTTGGGCTCCACCATCAATAAAAGGTTTAAGCATAGCTTCATTATTGATATAAATAAAACCAACGCCTTTAGGTCCATAAAACTTATGCCCAGAACCCGTCAAAAAATGAATTTTATGAGCATCTACATCAATTGGATAAAATCCAACCGCCTGGACGGTGTCTGAATGAAGGTACGCACCATACTGTGTACAAAGTTCGGAAACTGCTGGTAAATCAAGCATAGTACCAATTTCGTTATTGGCATACATTAAAGAAACCAAAGTTTTTTCTTCACTATCTTTTAATAAGCTTTCCAGGTGCGCCAACTCAATGGTACCACAAACTTTTTGCTCCACCATTTCTACTTTAGTAGATTGATGTTTTTGTAAACTATCCAAGGTATGCAAGACGGCATGATGTTCGGTTGCACTACTAATGATTCTAGTAACACCTAAATCTCTCACCGCACATTTTAGGGCCATGTTATTGGATTCTGTACCACCAGAAGTGAAGAAAACTTCACCAATAGAAGCATTGATGCCATTGGCAATGGTTTTTCGTGCTTCTTCTATGGCTGCTCTGGAGGTGCGTCCTTCTTTATAAATACTGGATGGATTCCCCCATAAAGTATTCATAGCACTGCTGATGTGCTCAATTACACTTGGATCAACAGGAGTAGTGGCAGCATTATCTAGATAGATTCTTGACATTTTTTTGTTTTTTTTGGCTTACCGGTTTGGTAATTTATTTTATAGCATACTGTTTACGTCAGCTTTAATCTGCTCGACGAGTGCTAAAGCACTTTCGACATCTGGGGCCTCTGCATAAACCCGAATGATAGGTTCTGTATTTGACTTCCGTAAATGTACCCAACGATCAGGGAAATCAATTTTCAAGCCATCAATGGTATTATAATTTTCTGATTTATATTTTGCTTCTAAAGCTGCTAAAATACCATTTAAATCAATTTCAGGAGTTAGCGCAATTTTATCTTTAACCATTTGATAGCTTGGGTAGCCTGCTTTTAAGGTAGTCATGGCTTGGTCTTGTGCCGCTAAATGAGACAAAAATAAACCTATACCAATCAGTGCGTCTCGGCCATAGTGTAAATCAGGCACGATGATGCCACCATTGCCTTCACCTCCAATCACTGCATCAACGTCTTTCATTTTGGTCACTACATTCACTTCCCCTACTGCACTTGCAAAATATTGCCCACCGTGTTTTTTGGTCACATCCCTCAAAGCCCGCGTGGAAGATAAATTAGAAACTGTATTTCCCGGACGATGTGCTAAGATATAATCTGCTACGGCAACCAAGGTGAATTCTTCACCAAACATTTGGCCATTTTCACAAACGAATGCCAAACGATCTACATCTGGATCAACTGAAATACCCAAGTCTGCTTTTTCGTCAATGATGGTTTGCGAAAGCTGTGTTAAGTGCTTGGCTAAAGGTTCTGGATTATGCGCAAAATCGCCAGTTGGCGCTCCGTTGATTAAAATAGTCTCGCAGCCCAGGGCTTCCAATAATTGGGGTACTGCTATGGCTCCACTTGAGTTGATTCCATCAACCACTATTTTAAACTGCTTGGCTTGAATGGCTGCTACATTGACCAGGTCGTGATTCTTAATGGCTTCGATGTGCTTTCCAAGAAACCCATCTTTAGAGACGACTTTCCCCAATTGATCCACCGATGCGTATTGAATACTCCCTTCGGCAATTTTGGCCAATAAGGCTTCTCCATCGGCTTTAGAAATAAACTCCCCTTTGTGATTCAAAAACTTAAGGGCATTCCATTCTTTAGGGTTATGACTTGCGGTTATAATTATACCTGCTCCGGCTTGCTCCCAAACGACAGCCATTTCGACAGTTGGTGTAGTAGATAGATCTAAATCTACTACATCAATACCTAGGCCAACTAAGGTATTGGTGACTAAACCTTGGACCATTTTACCGGAAATCCTAGCATCTCTGCCAATTACAATTTTAGGGGTACCTTGCTGTTCTAGTAACCAG
>CAXIDD010000805.1:0-2152 GCA_964021975.1 uncultured Saprospirales bacterium
AGGTGTATAGAAAGTCCTGGCTTGGTCATAGGCTGGATGTTTATATTGCAAAATCCCACTTTCTAGATAAGCTTCTCTTGTCCTGGAAATACCTCTAGTGGTGACACCAATAAAACCTTTTGTTACGACAATACTTTTAATATCATCTGCAGTCAAACTTAAAAAAGGGCCAGCATTAGAACCGCCAGGTTCGGCACCCATCCCATCTATCGAAATGACTACTGGAGTTTTTATCATTTGACCCTGATAATTGGTACTCCAATTGTAGAGTTTTCCTTCTGCACCAGGATAAAAGGAAAAACGAGGGGCTAATCTTGCTAATAAACTCGTGCCTCCTGTAGTCGGTTTGATCCAATCAACCCCATCTAAATCATAAAATAAAGCGGCACTCGGACGATTATTTCTATAGGAGCGTTTGGCTTCGATCGTGACGGCATCCAATTCAATTTGCCACTCGGGGGCATTTGCTACTTCATCGGTATTGGTTTTTTCAGTCAGCACTTGTTTTTGTGCTGGACTAAAATTGGGAAGTGTAAGTACACTCGGTAGCCTAGGTTCACCAATAGGAATGTCTGGTCTGCTTGATAACTTAAATTCTAGCAGCCTATTTCCAGAGACTTTACCATCGTTTTCTTCGCTGGTTTTACCATTGTTAATTCGGCCTTGAAGTATATATTGGACGGTATCCATTGCAGGAAGTTGGGAGAAAGCGAAATTTCCCTCTTCATCTGTTTGTATTTTTTTGTAAATAAAGTTTTCGTCAAAAGAATTGAGCATCACTTCTGCCTGTACGGTTTTCTCAGGGTTTCCTTTTGCCACGGTTACTCCTCGAATGGTATAGCCTTTTTCTGCTAGGTAGGTAGACTCTGTAGTGGATTTCGCCTCTAATAAATCCTTCCAATTGAAACGGCGCCAAGTTCTACACATCATTAGTAAGTCTAGATAAAAGCGGCTGGTTTTGTCGTTATTCTCTAAGTATTGACCAGGTTGAAGGATGGGGGCTGTTAGATCACTATTTAATAGTAAATAACTACGGATGTTTTCTTCCTGATGTGCATAGGGAGTTAATAAAGCATTTGTGATAGATACGGAAGCATCAATGGCTTCTCCTTGCAGGTATTCTGCCAGTTGTAAAGGAATTTGAACTTCAGATTGTGGGGCTGTGGCAGGCGAATCACCGATGTTGATTTGGGGTGTAGGTTCTATTGTCCCGTTAAAAATCAAACGTTCTGCTTGAGGTTTAGCTTGCCCATCAAAAAGTGTGAAATGTAAAACACCTTCGGGTATTTGTGCTTTGGCCAATTGGATGGGTTGCCCTGGACTTAGACTTTGGATGTAGCAAAAAACAGAGCCACGCACATGACCAACCAAGAATGCTCCTGCCAATTGCTTAGGATCGGTACAGGCCACATCTACATAAATCTGCTCGGCACTTGTCGGATTAATTTGTAAAGTCCAACCTACGTTGTAGACCTTGGGTAAAGGAACAATAATGCTTTCCACTCCACGCGTGATTTTAGCGCGGTATTGCTCATTAATATTAGGAATAAAGTTGAAGAGTCCTACACCCTGGTGATAAGTTTTGAAACTGGTGATCTCCTTACCATTAGAATCAAGGAGGTGACCATTCACTTCATATGGATTTCCCAAACTGTCCTTTACACTGAAGCTTACATTAGCCATCAATCCAGCTATTAAATCTCCCCCTTCCGGGAAAAATTGTACCATTTTAGCACTCAGGCTTAGACTTTCAGCTTTTCTATCTTGATTCTTTTTAGGCGAATCTTCAGTAGGTAAAAAATCGAAGATGGGGATGGTTTTTTCATAAAAAAAGGATTCATCCATATTACGCATGAAGTTGGTATAGGCACGTAGGCGGTAATCTCCCGCTGGATAATTCCGATTCCAGACAAAGTCTCCTGTGAAACCTTGGTCTTTGTGGATCATCCAGGTTTTTACTTTTTCATCTTCTGGTGAAATTAAATCGACATAAATAACTTCGCTTTCGGTTTGTGGCCGGTGGTCAACCCCATTTACCAAATAAGCCTTAAACCACATGTTTTCTCGGTTGCTGTAATTGCTTTTATTGGTGTGAATAAATATTTTTTCAGGTGTTTGGGTGAATTTGTAGGCGTTTAGACTATCAATAATC
>CAXIDD010000806.1:0-2145 GCA_964021975.1 uncultured Saprospirales bacterium
GCCTCAATTTTGTGCTAATCTATCTGGTGAAGACGATGCAGTGCCTCGTCTCTAGGTCTTGCGTTTTTTCTTTTTAGCTGCTGGAAACAAGATATTATTCAAGATTAATCGATACCCGGCCGATTTAGGATGCAGATTAAGATCGGTTTCTGGGTCATTGACAAAATGTTGGTAATCTTCAGGATCATGTCCGCCATAAAATGTCCAAAAACCTTTACCAACTGTCCCGTGGATATATCGTGCTTCGTTAGCAGGTTTGTTTTCTCCTAGAATAAGAACGTTAGATTTGATCAGAGGTTTGCGAAAAGCCGTAGTTTGTCCCATAAACCCTTTCACGGTTCTGGTATGCGACTGGGTCAGCATAGTCGGGACAGGATCCCATTTTGCTGAAAAATCAAACAAGGTGAAATAATCACGTTGTGGAGCTACTTTCCGATCTTGAGTATCATCAATATTAGAATACTCATATTCCAAGGGGTTCCGAGAAAGCGTAAAGTCTTTAAACGCGAATGTTTTAGAAAAATCAAGTTTGGATTGAGCGCTTGGATCAGCAGAGTCTCCATCATAAATTTCAGCACAGATATCTAGTCCTTCCGCAGCCAAGGCAATATCATAGGTATCCGTAGCTGAGCACATGGCAAACATAAACCCTCCTCCTATAACATATTCTTTAATTCGTTTAACTACGGCTAGTTTAAGCTGGGATACTTTATCGAATCCATTCTCTTCAGCCAAGGCCTCCATTTTTCGAACATTCTCCCGATACCAGGGGTATGCTCCGTAGCGGCGGTAAAAACGACCATATTGTCCGGTAAAATCTTCATGATGAAGGTGTAACCAATCATATTTGGTCAATTCATCGCTTAGTACTTCTGTATCATAAACGGTCTCGTAGGGGATCTCTGCATAGGTTAAGACCATGGTTACTGCGTCATCCCAAGGCTGTACTTTTTCACCCTTTGCATTTACGGAAGGCGTGTACACCGCAACTTTAGGGGCTTTCTCCAACTTCATCGCATCCATATTGACTTCTTGATCCCCAATTTCACTTAAGATCAAGTTGAATTTGCCATCCGAAATAACTTCATAACTAACACCACGCGTCAAACATTCCCTTTCAAATGCTTTTGAATAAGGGAAGGCAAAACTTCCTCCACGATAATTTAATAACCACCAGGCTTCTACCTCTGCACTAAGTACCCAATAGGTAATTCCGTAAGCTTTGAGATGGTCCGTCTGGCTTTCGGCATCCATTGGCAAAAGCATCATAGAGGCTTTTGCCGGTAAGGCTAGGCCTATTAACAGCAGGAACATTGCGATACAAGGCCTGAAGGTGATCAATCGTGCATTTATTTTAGATGGATTATTGTTCATTATGGTAGGGATTTCATTTTTATTAACACAGATAGAGACGATGCATTGCATCGTCCCTACGACCTAGATTAGCGATTAATCGCTAATCTAGGTCTTACGTTTTTTCTTTTTGGCTGCAGGGAACAAGATATTATTTAAGATTAAGCGGTAGCCTGGTGATTTTGGATGTAAATTTAAATCCGTTTCAGGATCATTGACATAGTGTCGGTAATCTTCAGGATCATGTCCACCATAAAAGGTCCAGAAACCTTTACCGGCCGGACCGTGGATATAACGTGCTTCATTGGCAGGTTTATTTTCACCCAAAATCAACACATTTGACTTAATCAATTCCTTTCGGAAGGCCGTTGTTTGGCCCATAAACCCTTTTACGGTACGAGTATGAGACTGAGTCAACATAGTTGGTACCGGATCCCATTTCGCCGAAAAGTCGAACAAGGTGAAATAGTCTCGATTCGGAGCTACATTCCGACCCCGAGTGTGGTCAATATTCGAAAACTCATACTCTAAAGGATTCCGCGAAAGCGAAAAGTCTTTAAAGGCGAATGTCCGCGTAAAATTTAATTTAGATTGGGCAGCGGGATCAACTGGATCTCCATCATACATTTCTGCGCAAATATCTACCCCCTCTGCGGCCAAGGCAATATCATAAGTATCCGTAGCCGAACACATGGCAAACATAAATCCTCCTCCTACAACGTATTCTCGTATACGTTTAACAACGGCTAATTTAAGTTGGGAGACCTTTTTGAAGCCATTTTCTTCCGCCAG
>CAXIDD010000807.1:0-2133 GCA_964021975.1 uncultured Saprospirales bacterium
GCGTTTAACGCAACATCAAGACGGCTACATTTACGGTTTGTTTTGTACTGAGCGTCGGGATCTCGCTTATCCTAACGATACCTCTGCTGCTGAAGCACAATGTGGTATTGCACGGACTAAAGACTTGATTAATTGGGAACGTTTGCCTGATTTGAAAACCAGCTCCACCCAACAACGGAACTGTGTCCTCCATCCTGAATTTGTCAATGGAGAATATGCTTTTTATACGCGCCCAATGGATGGATTTATCGAAACTGGTGGCGGTGGCGGTATCGGCTGGGGAACTTGCAAAGACATCACTCAGGCTGAAATTACCAATGAAATTATTATCGACCCTAAAGTTTACCACACTGTAAAAGAAGTGAAAAATGGCCAAGGCCCCGCGCCTATCAAAACAGAGCATGGATGGATTCATCTAGCACATGGTGTGCGTCGCACGGCAGCTGGACTAAGATATGTATTGTACTGTTTTCTCTGTGATCTGGAAGAACCCTGGAAAGTAATCCGTAGACCAGCTGGACATTTCATTGCACCCCAAGGCGCAGAACGCGTCGGAGATGTATCCAATGTAGTATTCAGCAATGGTTGGGTACTCGGTGAAGACGATACCGTATTTATTTATTACGCTTCCAGTGATACGCGTATGCACGTGGCGACCACTAGTTTGGATAGATTAGTAGATTATGTGTTGAATACGCCTGAAGATCCTGGTAGAACTTATGCTTGCGTGCAGCAACGCCTGGAATTGATCAATAAGAATTTGGAAATTATGGATGAAAAAGGTTGGTCGTAGGTGCAACCTAAGACCAACTAAGGAGACGCGATTAATCGCGTCTCTTCAACAACAATAATTCATTAATTGATAAAAGGATCGGAAAATTTTTCGTCGGTCAGGAAAGTCTCATCCGTTAGGGTATTTAAAAATGCAACTAATGCTTGCTTTTCCTGATCACTTAGATTCAAGCGTCTGGGCTGTGGATTACCACGGCCACCACGTAATCTTGGATCAAGATTAGGATGCGCTTGTACGCCACTATTGTAATGTTCTACAACTTCTAATAGTGTTGCAAACCTTCCATCGTGCATGTACGGTGCGGTCACACCAATATTCCGCAGAGATGGTGATTTAAATTTACCCTCGTCCATAGCATTTCCGGTAACGGCTCCTAAACCTTCATCTACGGTACGTAAATCTAAACCGTTATTTTGAGCACCAATGCCTGTTTGTAAGGGACCTGTATGGCAACTAATACAACCACCTCTTTGTGGATTTGTAAAAATCTGGAGTCCTAGATTTTCTAAAGTAGAAAAATTAGGTAGCTGATTGACATTGCCACCATTGGCCATACTTAAGCCCTGATCATATTTTGATTGATAGGAAACCATTGAACGGACAAATTGAGCTAATGCAAGTGAGATTCTGTCACTGCTTACTTCTTCATTACCAAAAGCATCTTCGAAAAGGATACCATAATATTCTTGTGCCTGTAATTTAGGAACTAGGTCTTCTAAAGTCATGCCCATTTCAATATGATCTTGGATGGGCATTAAGGTCTGATCTTCCAGGGTAGTAGCCCTTTCATCCCAAAAGAAGCGACCATTGGCATAGTAGCGGGCATTGGCTAAGCCCATAGATTGCCTTCCTGTGAGGCCACCTTCGAAGCCGGTACTGAATTGAGCAGGATCAGAGAACCCTTTGTCTTGTAGGTGGCAAGAAGCACAAGCAATGGTGTTGTTAGCAGAAAGGTTTTTATCATAGAACAGTACGCGTCCTAGGGTAGCCGTAGTATTGGTAATGCGATTATCATTGGGCGTATTGTCTAAGTCATTAGTATTCCCATTAGTGAAATGACGGGGTAAGTTAGGGTTGGAATAATTAAATTCATTGCCTGGAAGAGCTAAGTACTTGGCTAAAATTTCGGCATTGGTAAGGGGTGTCGTTGTAGTAGTAGGCGTCTCTTCGTTTGTATTTTGTGTTGTTCCTTGTGTTGGAACTTCAACAGGCTCGATAGGTGAAAATTCCTCCATTTCGCAGCTCCACGTTAGACAAAGAGCGACTAGAAGAGTGGTGGCTTTAATCCAATTGTTCATAAGGTCCGTAATTTTTGAAGTAGATTAGGTAAGCGACTTTGA
>CAXIDD010000808.1:0-2083 GCA_964021975.1 uncultured Saprospirales bacterium
CAATATTCTCCGCAATTAATGCTGGTCCTAGATAAACATCTACAGGGCCTGCTTCATAATTATTAATAAATTGTACAAATGTACTATCCATATGTAGTAGACTACAATCCGTTAATGCTTGATTAGCTGCTCCTGGCGTGATACACACTGATTGAAAGTCCATTGAATTATTATTAGAATCCGCTCCATCTGGAATTCTGCTTAGCCCGGTTTGAGGAACATTATTATCAGATATATTTAGTGCATCTCCTTCGGTGACCAATGGGATATCCCCTTCGTAAGAAAGGGCATCTACAACGGCTATCCCTGATAATAAAAGGACACCATCTGGTGAAGCGCCACCATTTTGAATACTACCACTTAATTGCAGATCGCAATTGGGAACATTACCACTAAAGCAGATCACAAAATAATCAGATGCTGCTAAAGTGACAGATGGCAAGGCGACCGTATTGTAAGCTTGATTAACGGAGCCATTCCAAAACTCTAAACTAAGACCAGCTAAAGACACAGCTGTTTCTCCTATATTTTTTAGTTCAATAAACTCCGCACCATCCGTGCCAGGTTGATCATAAGCCAACTCATTGATGATGATATTTGGAAGGACCAAGGGCTGTCCTTCAATAACGGTACCGTCGGCACTTACAGCGTAGGCCACATCTACTGTCCCATTGAAACCATTGAGCAAGGTGAAAGCTTGACCACCGGAATTAGAAAAATCAAAGGAATAAGTGCTTGCAGGAAAAAGGGAGGCTCCCTCAAAAAGATCCAAAATCAATTGACTTGCATTCAGATTTTGATAATTACCAAAATCACCTTTATTTAGATTTTCGGCCAGGAAACCTTGCCTTTGGATGAAAAAATTATTGCTTACGCTAGCCTTGTTACCATTAAATGGCCTCAATGCTATTCGGTCAGATCCATCAGAAAAACGTAGTAGATTTTCAGCGCTTTCAACTCGAAATGGATTATCTGGATTACCGAAGGCTCCATCCAAAACGAAAGCATAGATTTTATCAGCTTCTAAATTATTAAAATTAAACGTTACGAAACTTTGCTGAATGGAATCGCTGGGTGAGGATGCAATTGATATTTGCAGAGGCTCACCAGTCGGTAGACTAATTAAAGTACTAGCTTCCATAGAATTTAGCTGCTGCGTGCTGCTATATAAACTATCATTCACATAAATATCGACTAAAGTACCCGGTCCATTTGGAACCGTACTGGTATTATTAATCAATTGAATTTCATAAGATTGGGAAAACATTAAGGTGCTCCAGGCTATAAAAGCGCAGACGAGCGTCAACATTTTTGTCATAAAGCTTTTGGGTTGTACAGTTTCAGAGTATAATAAATTAGAGACTACGAAAACTATTTGAATTCAACCAAAACGGTTCTTTCCAGATAAATACAAATAGTTTTATTGTAGTTTCAATAGGTAAAATACGAATATATAGATCAAACAGTTGCAATAATTAGCCCACTTGTTAGAACTTTATTTCTTTACAAACAAAGTAGCTCTTTATCTGACGCTTCAATTGTATATCAAACTAGAAACAAAGGTAAGAAGCTATATATTTTGTGATTCGTCCTTAACTATGTAATTTTCGGGGCTAAATTAATAATTTATGGTGCAGTTAGACTTAAAAGTTCCCACCTTGGTTTCCCATGTAATGGTTAATAACAAACCTCATTTCAACCTGCGCCCTTTATTTCTGCCCAACCCACAAATAACGGATCGCCGTTATCAGTCTGCTAAAGATGTATACAAAAAAGAAATTCGGCAATATTTTAAATATTATGAACTGAATAAAGCAGAATCTCCACAACTGCTTTGGTTTTTATTTAATCCTGAAACACATATTGAACGAAGGCCCGCAGAATTTAAAATGGGAAAAATTCTGATCAAGGGTGCCTTTTTATTGGTACGCTTCATCGTCAATGACCTGAAGATTGTCTGTCTTCCACAGCTCAACAATATGATGTATATCGAAGGCAGTGCCAAAACACCCAATGGATTCAATGAAATCAAGTTTGAAAAGGCTTTAAAGAAGCATTTAAAAAAAGAAAAAGAACGTCTTGG
>CAXIDD010000809.1:0-2067 GCA_964021975.1 uncultured Saprospirales bacterium
TGCCCTATTTTGAGCAAAGCCTAAAGGTTGCCGGAGGAGTCGATAATCCTTTTGTCCATTTACGTAAAGGGCAGCTGTTGTATGAATTGGGTGATTTAGTGGCTGCTCAAAAAGAACTCAAGCAAGGTCTGGATATGGATGGCCCCGCTTTATTCGAAGATGAAGCACCAAAATATTTAAAATTAGCTCAGGTAGGATAAGGCTATAAAAAGTAGGTCTAAATTTTATCTTCAAAAACAAACTTTAGCTATACTCTAACTTGGATTATCAGCCTTTTTGAAAACTTATGGGTTTTAATATTTAAAAACCTGTATCTTTGCAGCAGTTATTAACCATTCCTTTTTATCGCTCACCATTTAGATGTTCAATAAAAGTTATGCGGATTAAAAAATTAGATGCTAAAGCATCAAGTCTAGCCGCATGTAAGGAAGTAAATTAAGATGAATGACATTTGAGGATTTAAAAGTAATAGACCCCATTTTAGACGCATTAGAAGATAAAGGATATAAGCACCCAACTCCAATTCAAGAAAAAGCGATTCCAATTGTTTTAGACCGTCAAGATTTGATTGGCTGTGCCCAAACGGGAACAGGAAAAACAGCCGCCTTTTCTATACCGATTATTCAACTGATACAACGGATAGAAACTAAGGAGCAAGGCAAGCCTACTTTACGCGCTTTGATCCTAACCCCAACCAGAGAATTGGCCATCCAGATTGATCAAAATATTAAAGAGTATAGCAAATACACCAATATTCGTCATACAGTAATCTTTGGTGGTGTCAAACAAGGCAAACAAGTAGCTAGGCTGAAGCAAGGGGTACATATTTTAGTGGCTACCCCTGGTAGATTACTAGACTTATGCAACCAAGGTCATATCAACCTGGATACCATCAAGCTTTTTGTATTAGATGAGGCAGATCGGATGCTTGATATGGGCTTTATCCATGATATTCGGAAATTACTGAAATTGTTGCCTACTAAGAGACAAACCTTATTTTTCTCTGCAACGATGCCAGATGACATCGTTAAATTATCAAGATCGATTTTAAATCAGCCAAAACGGGTAGATGTAGCTCCGGTCTCTTCGGCCGCCGAGACCGTAAAACAGTACTTGTTTTATACCAATCGGATGACTAAACGGAGCCTTCTAATACACATTTTAGAAGAAGAAGAAATCGAGCAAGTCCTCGTATTTGGCCGGACCAAGCACGGAGCAGATAAAATAGCTCGGTACCTCAAAAAAGAAGGTGTTTCAGCAGATGCCATTCATGGTAATAAATCGCAGGTACAACGACAAAAGACATTAAACAACTTCAAAGCCGGTAAAACCCGCGTTTTGGTCGCAACTGATATTGCCGCACGCGGGATTGATATCCAAGAGCTGGGGCATGTTATTAATTATGATATTCCCAATGTGGCAGAAACCTATGTTCACCGAATTGGACGGGTGGGACGTGCTGGACTCTCAGGTGTCGCGATTTCTCTATGTGAACCAGAAGAAAATGCGCACATCAGAGATATCGAAAAGTTGATTAATAATAAAATTAAAGTTATCCAGGATCATCCGTTTCCACAAACGGATAAACCGATGACTGCTGCTGAGAAAAAAGAATGGAATAAAGAAAAACAACGTCGTAAGCAGGAGTTTTTCAAGAATAGAAAGAAAGGTCAAGGAAGTAGACGATAGTCTAAATGCCTTTTGAAGAATAATATTTAAAGGATCAATCTGCTACTTTAGCAGGTTGATCCTTTTTTAGTTTTGAAACTAAAGTCGAAGAAATTAAGGACAACAAACAATACCCCAAAAAGAAATAAAGCCCCACTAACACCCGACTATCCGTATTAATACCAACCTGCATATTACTAAAAGCCAAAAAGGCCAGGAAAACGGCCACCACAAAAACATCCGCCATCGACCATTTTCCGGATTTTTCAACAAAAAAGGTCAGCCAGGAATTGGAAGTGCTCGCTTGTTGTTCTGTAAGAGAAGTAATATTAGTTGAGTCTAGATGCTCGCTTTGAAATTGAGGAAAGTTGTGCTTTCGCGCTATCAACCAAAGAGTTA
>CAXIDD010000810.1:0-2018 GCA_964021975.1 uncultured Saprospirales bacterium
AAAATTCAGATTTATCGTTTGATTAAAGCTGTGAATCAAGAGTGATTGATGAAAAAATCAACTGTCCTTCAATAGCGCCTTATGCTCCAAGGCCCATTTCAACAAGCCATTCTGTACTCCGCCCAAATCCAGTTTCTTGCTGATATTGGTGCGGTGATTGGAAACGGTTTTAGGACTGATGAAGAGCATATTGGCAATCTCTTTACTCGTCTTTTGTTGGGCAACCAACTTTAGGATGTTGATTTCTTGTTCGGACAGTTGTTCCAGGAACTGGTTTTTCCCCTTGTCGTTATTGATCAATAAGTGTGTTAGTTCAGGGTTGACGTAGGGCCGTTTTTGGTGTACGCTCCGAATAGCATTGATGATCTCAGTTTCACTGCTTTCTTTGAGTAAGTAGCCCATAACTCCGATAGCTAAAGCACTGCGAAAAAAGCTTTCATCCTTAAATAAGGTCAGCAAGATAAAGGAGGTCTTAGTTCCTTCTTGGATTAGCGTTTGGGCGACTTCCAGGCCCGTAAAATGGGGCATTTCGATATCGAGGATGGCTACGTCGGGTTGTAGTGCCCGGATTTTATCTAGGGCTTCTTTTCCGTTAGGTGCACTGCCCACCCATTGCAAACCCTCCGTTTCCCTAAGTAAATCTGATACGCCTTTTCGTAGTAGCGGATGATCGTCGGCATTAAATACGCGTATTGACATACTCTAAGCTTGATTTTGTTGTGGTAAACGAATGCGAATGACACTGCCCTGCGGCTCATTCTTTTCGATTTTGAATTGCCCGCCCAGCGATTGGATGCGTTCGTGCATGGTTTTTAAACCAAGACTCTTCATTTTTGCAATTGCCACTTCGGAGTCAAAGCCTTTGCCATTGTCCCGAACGGTGACTAGGATTTCAGACCCTTCGATTTTCATCTGTACCTGGGCGGCACTAGCTTCGGCATGTTTTACCACGTTGTTGAGGGCTTCCTGGATGGTGCGGAACACTTGGATTTGGGCCTGTGGAGATAGCAGTTGTTGTACAGGGTCCAGTTCTTTACTGATGAACAAGCCGGTAGAATCGGCCACCCGCTTGATTTGGCTCTCCAGGGCTGCTACCAGTCCCAGTTTTTCCAATTGGAAAGGATGCAAATCTCGACTGATGGTGCGGACTTCTTCCAGGGTATCACTAATGGTCCGGGTATTATCCATAGTGATGGTATGAGTGACTTGCAACTGTTTTTTTAATAAAAGCAGGGATTGGCCCACGCCGTCGTGTAGATCTTGGGCTATGCGTTTACGCTCCTCTTCCTGCGCATAGATCAGTGCTTCTGCAAAAGCCTTTTTATCGTTCCGATCCTTGATGACGCTATTGATTCGGTAGCCAAAGAAACCGAGTAAGCCGAGGAATAAGGCACCCCCCAAGGTGTAATTTCGTTGTTTTTCGAGGCGAGTTTTTTCGACTGCTAACTGTAGGATACTATTTTCTTGAGCCAGCAATTGTTTTTCCTTTTGCTCGGTATCGAATCGGGTCTGCATTTCCGCAATTTTTTTGTTTTGATCCTCATTAAAAAGGCTGTCTTGATATACTTTGAGCTCCTTTTGGTAGTTGTAGGCTTGCTCATATCGCCCCAATTGCTCCATACAGTTGGCCAGGTCAGTTAATCGGCTTGAAATACCATATTTGGCTCCGGCAGAACGGGCAATTTCCAGTGCTTTTTCCAGTAAAGGAAGTCCTTCAAGCGGCCGATCTTGTTTCATTTTAATTTGCCCAAGGGCTGCATAAGATCCAGCCATTCCTAGTTTAAAATTTATCTTTTCTCGGATGGCCAGGCTTTTCTCATGATTTTCAATGGCCAGAGACCATTCCTTCTTTTTAGCATATACTTTAGCGATATTAAAGTAGGAATAAGAACGTCCTCTCTGATAATTAGCCGTATCGTTTTTGAGTAATGAAACTTGGTAATAGACTAAAGCTTCATCTATATTTCCAGACTGAAATTGAGCATTTCCTAGCGTTTGTAGGGAGCCTGCTTGTCCAC
>CAXIDD010000811.1:0-2017 GCA_964021975.1 uncultured Saprospirales bacterium
TTTATTATTTGAACTCACCCGGCACTCTGACCATCACCACCTTGGAGGGAAGCCCTATCAAGTGCTAGAATCAAAAACAGAAAGTCCCATGCTCCCTTATGGCTACCCGATGATGTTGATGCTCTCCTTTGTGCCATTTTTATTTCGGCCGATCATGCGTAAGCAACTTGAATTATATGGGATAAAGTGACAAATCCCAAGGTGAAACAACTATAATAAACTATGAAAATTGCAATAATTGGTACTGGAAGTGTTTAATTAGCAGAAGTTATTTTGATTGCTACTGCCCTACAATTATTAAATGCGTAGTTGCTCTTCAAAATATTCAAAAATGGTCTCCAATGTTTTATGCGTTGGATGTCCTGCTTCATCAACAAAATCCATAGTCAATATGGAATGTTTTTTCCCTGGTAATTGATGAAAGATGATCCTTTGCTGATCATCTTCATTAAAAGTCTGGTCTATTAATTTTATTTTCTTTAAGGTACAAAAGTGATCCCCTTCAAAACTTCCACAATGCATCGGGCCAACTTTATCTAAATTCTTTTTGACTTGTACGATTTCCTTTGAGTTCATGTGTAAAGATGATTGATTTAAAACCGCCAAAGAAGGTTGACTTGCAAATCCGGCCAAGACATCTTCGTTGGCCATTAAGGAGATCGCAAAATTCCCAGTTAAGCACATTCCAATGACGGCAACTCCTTTCACTTGATGCTTTTCTTTTAGAGCGCTGCACAATCCAGAAAGGAAATCAACAATGGGACTGGACTCATTTCTAGCAAGTATTTTGAATTCTCGTTGCATACATAAAACTCGAACTAAGTTTCCGGCGGAAGCTGTTCTCCCAATTGGCCCAAATAAATGGGGCAGCACAACCGTATAACCTCGCGCAACGAACCGATCCGCTAAAGCAAGCGTTTCTTGTCCTATTCCAGGAAGTTCTTGAATGATCAAAACGACTTTCTCTCCACTTCCTAAAGTATAGACATCATGGCTGGCGGTCTTATTATTTCGCATTTTATAGCTGAATATCTCTTTCCTATACTGATCTATTTGTGTGGTATTTTTCATGGAATTGAATTGAATTGAATTAAAGGTAGGTTTAATAAACTGTAACAAAAGTTAATGGATTATTTTATTCAACCTACCCCTTATTTTGCTGTGCAGATCTAAACATCACTACTGAAGTATAAACGATTACTACAATCACTACCCACCGTAAGACATCTAAGGGAAGAGACTTCACCACCAAGGCCGCGATCAATACCGCGATAGCCCCTGGAATAGCCATCGAGATGGCTGCTTTCCGATTGTAAGCACCTTCTTTAATAAATTTGGCAGAAGCCGGTGGCATTAAAAAAGCACAGGATCCCATCATAATTGGAAAAGCAACTAGGGGCGACATGCCCAAAGCATACACCAAGGCCATACAAGGAGCATAAAGCCCAATTCCTACCGTCATAAAAGCCCCTAATATAAAGTTGGCTACAATCGCAACGACCAGTTTCCACCCAGTTAACCCGATGGCCTCGCCACCGCCTTGAATCCACTCTAATTGTCCGGCCAACATAAAAAAGGCTGTGACCAATAAGGCAAAACCCATGGTCAATTGAATGGTTCTTGTCTTAAGTTTCGCTACGATACCAGCGCCCAATACAGCACCTGTCATAGCAGCAATCAGCATGGCTATCAAAGTGATGGACTCCACTTTAACAATTGTGATAAAGATTAAGGCCTGAATCAATACAGGAATGGTATTGGCCACATTCATAGTCCCAGGCAGATGACGATCTTCAGTTTGTTTGGTGAATTTCAAAAGCGCGGTTTGTGGAGCAAAAGCACCGATGCCCAAAACGTCAAAAAAATTGACCACAAATCCGATTAAAGCTGTTTTAGCAACACTAATATTTTCCAAAACGGTTTTATGTTGGATCAAATCCTTACTAAAGACATAAACATAGAAAATAGTCAGTAAAATCAGGGCAATCCAAATGGCAGTAATCATGTTTAAGAGGGA
>CAXIDD010000812.1:0-2003 GCA_964021975.1 uncultured Saprospirales bacterium
TTGATTCCTGTAGTCCAAGCCAAATCACCAGAGCGTTTGGCCATGGCTGGATTTCCTTTCCAATTGATGGTTGGATTAGACGTGAAAGACTCCGCAGAGATGACTTTTTTACCATAAATATGGGCCGAGGAGACTGCCGAAGCGACCTGAGTAATGGGCCGATTCATCCAGAATTCTCCCATAGGAATGTCGGCAGTTGCGCCTACATCTAAATCATTTAAAGGGCCAAAACCATAAGGTTCGATGTAACTTTGAATACCATCAGCATGACACAACTCGGTAAAATAGCCAAAATAGTTTTCGGTCATTAAATCACCAATTAATTTCCGATAATCACTTAATACGTTCTCAGATGTTGTGCTGTCGTCTATAAAGCGACCGGCTACTAGAGGTAGAAAGGATAGAAAATCATATCCCATAGCTGATTCGAAGATTTGGTCAAAATTATCTGTCCAGTTTTGACCACCCATTTCATAGCTATCTATTTCTACATATTGTAGGGCATTAGGCGCAAGGGGCCCAGCACCATCAATGACTTTTTTAATAAAGGCATCGTAGTGTTTTTTAAAGGGAGGACGACTTAGTTTGTCTACTTCTAATCCACGACCCTCATCTGAGGCCGGATTATTGAAAGCTCCAGTAGAAGTGAAACCAAACCGCAAAATTGTCCAATTTCCAGCTGGAAGATCCGCTTTTAAACGCCCATTGTTATCAAGGTCTGCAGTGAGGTTGCGAATTTGGTCTTTTGAAATGACTTGAGCGGTAGTAGGATCACCAATAGTCGCTAAGTCCACATCTTCGGTACGAGCGATGGCGGTACGACCTAAGGGGTTTTGGATGTAATAGTTGGCCGTCAGTTCTAAGTCTTTGATGGTTATTTTTTGATTGAATTGTAGACGGAAAAATTTGGAGGTTATGCCATCGAAATGATCATTGATGGCCCATTCCCCTTTACCAGTTCTAACCTTTAATAGCTCTCTTTCGGTGGTGTAACTTTTACCATCTTCCGAGGTTTGTAACAGGGCAGTTGCATGCCGGTCATTAAAGATGATTTTGGCAGATCGGATTGTTTTTGGGGTTTTATAAGTGAAATCAATCCATGGATTGACGGCTTTTTCTTTTTGTAAGGTACTTTCATTATCAATTCTTCCATCTGAAATAATTGGAATATTCAAATTATTGCTGGAGGCTGTAATCACGGGCATATTATCGCGGTCGTCTATTTCAGTAGCCATACTTGGGTAGGCGATAACTGCAATATCTCGGTAGAATCCTTCTCTGGCGCTGGGTTGTGTTAATGGAATGTTTTTGGCAGAACCACCTTCTGCTATGGTTTCACTCCAAACGATCATTTTCATAGATTCTTCCGGGGTGACCCATGGTCCGCCACTTGATGACCAACCATCACAGTTGTGTACACCAAAACTCAGGCCTAGGCGCTCTGCTTCTTTAGCGGCATGTTGCAACATTTCATGATGCTCAGGGGAATTGTAAATAATGGGGCCATTTGGAATGCCTTGCGTGATGTTGAATAATAATAAGCCACCGATGCCCACTTTTGACATTGACTCTAGGTCTTTGGTGATTCCTGCTTTTGACATATTACCACTCATGGCATGCATCCAGGTCCGAGGTTTGGCAGCGTTCGGTGGTTCTTTGAATCCCGCTTCAAGATCAACTTTAGCATCACTTGATTCAATAGCCTGGTTCACTTCTGAACAGCCTCCAAGTATACAGATAAGGAGGATTAGAAAATTGGTTTTTATTTTGGTCATAATCAAGCAGTAATAATATCTAATAGCTAAGTTCAAACGACTTCTAAGATATTTAATGAAACCCAGGCAGACATCCTGTTCTGTACTATTATGCATGAAATAGATGTCACTTTTGAATTTTAGTTTTTGCCTCATATGCTTTTACGCGATAGGTATCTAAGGAGGTCAAACATCTATATGCAGGAGGCAAAAAGTCTAAGTGATACCCATAGTTTTTTGGTGTGCTTT
>CAXIDD010000813.1:0-1990 GCA_964021975.1 uncultured Saprospirales bacterium
GCAAATCCCCTTGTGGGTTCCCATCTGTTACTCCTTGGTCACTCGCACCTGTTGCTTCTTCTACTTCACTTTGTCCGGCTAATAATTCTAGCTCTACTTGCATTGTAAAAGCCGCTTGATTTGTATCCAAACGGTGGGTTAATAAAACACAATTTCGGTCCCCGCCTGGCACTACCACCTGGAGTTTCCCATTCTTCTGCTCCCAAGCTTGTAGAGGATTTAACCAAAACGCAGCACCGGCATAGTTGCGTACCAGCTCTGGCTGAAGCTGCCAATTAGAATTAAAATCTGTATTTGGAATAGAAGACTCGGGTTGGCAAGCGAAACAAAAAGCACCTAGAAACAATAAGTAGGCGAAGGTAGATTTCATTTTTTCAGTATTTGTCCGTTAATTTAATCACTTTCAACGAATACCCAATAAAATGAACCTAAAGTCTATCAGCTTCTTGTGTAGTCTTTTTATTTTTTGTTTACAAAGTTGTACACCTACAATAGAAACACCTGCTCCCAATGTTTTATTTATTGCCATTGATGATCTGAATGATTGGGCAAGTCCTTTAGCGGGTAATCCACAAGCCGTAAGTCCAAATCTCGATGCTTTTGCACAAAAATCTGTCAATTTTACACGAAATTATTGTACAAGCCCAGGTTGTAATCCTTCCAGGTCAACGCTATTAACGGGCTACCATACCTATAATTCTGGTATGTACTCTAATTATCAAGATTGGCGAGAAGTACCAAAACTAAAAGAAGCCATCACCTTGAGCAGATATTTTAAACAAAATGGCTATTATACTGCAGGCGCTGGTAAAATTTTTCATTATGGTCAAGTAGATACTTTAGCCTGGCATGATTATTTCCCTTCCATTAAAAATCCAATGCCCAGGGATTCTTTCCCCAAAAAAAGACACAAAGATCACCCACCTTTTAAGTATATGTACAATATGTTTGACTGGCAAGGATTAGATATTCCAGACGAACAAACGCCAGATTATCAAAGTGTTGCTTATATTAATGAACAGTTAAAAACACCTAGAACTGAGCCTTTCTTTCTAGCCTGCGGAATTTACCGTCCACATCTTCCATGGTATGTGCCTCAGCAGTATTTTGATCTATTCCCCTTAGAGGATATTCAATTACCAGAACTTTTAGAGAACGATACCTCCGATTTAGGGACCAGAGCAAAAGAACTCATACAAAGAGGCGGTAACTACCACCAACACATTGTGGAAACGAATCAGTGGAAACAAGCCATTCAGGGTTACTTGGCATCTGTTGCATATGCTGATGCTATGTTTGGTGAATTGATGCAAGCTTTAGAAGAAAGTGGCCAAGCAGATAATACCATTGTGGTCGTCTGGTCGGATCATGGCTGGCAATTAGGTGAAAAAATGCATTGGCGTAAATTTGCCTTATGGGAAAACGTCATCAGAACGTTAATGATGGTCCGAGTTCCTGAGGGTACTCCAGGATTACCGGAAGGCTCAAGCAATGGTATAGCAACAGATAACCTAACTTCTTTACTAGATTTGTATCCCACCCTGGTAGACTTATGTGGCCTACCAAGCAGACCAGATTTGGATGGTCAAAGCCTAATTCCAATTTTGAAAGCTCCACAAGAACAGCAGGATCGAGCAGTTGTAAGTACCTATGATTATGGAGATTATTCCCTGCGATATGCAGTACGTTGATGATAGTGAAGAATTATACCACCTTGAAAAAGATCCCAATGAATGGTATAACCTGGTTGAACAAGCAGAATATGACTCCATAAAAATCGCTTTAAGGCAGATGCTACCTCAACAAAGGATCGATCTTCCAGAGGCTTCTTTAATTCCTTTGATGGAGCATCATATCCCACCAGTTAAATCTAAAGATTACTATTACAGTACGGAACGAAAAAACTGGTTAAAGCGTTTTGAAAGACTAAACGAAGCAGATGCTGGAAGAAGGTGATCCTAACAAGTTCATCGCTAAGATGGGCGCCGAC
>CAXIDD010000814.1:0-1988 GCA_964021975.1 uncultured Saprospirales bacterium
GGTAAATCGGACTTTTATGGTCCAGTCCGCTTGGGCATTTTTGGGTACTTTGGTATAAAAAGAAGCTGTTCCCCAAGTATTCGGTATTCCTGCTGTCCAGATGGAATAGGTCGTATTTTCGGGATAGGTAGACGGTTTTATATTTCGCTCTTTCCGACGTTTTCCTGTACCATCATGAAAAAGGATGATTAAATTCATGGCTCCATCGCGGTTAAAAATTTGGTTACTCTGATCCATGTAGGCATCAATACTGAGTTTCAACCAATCGCCAGGAGAAACATCTTTTAAAGTATAATTTTCTAATACCGTATGATATAGATCTGGTGCGAAGTAGGCATAGTTTCCACTTCTTTGAAAAGTTTTAGAAAGTTTATCCTTTTCTATACGAGTAGTGTCTTCAAAATCCTCGGTAAAAAGCACGGCAATCCTTTCTAATTTGTTACTATCGGGTTGTAGCTCTTTAGTATCATAAGCTCGCAGCGAATTCAGTGTTGACTTCATTGTCCCAAAAGTTTCCCAATAAAAGGCGGCATTATGTCTTTCTGACCAAATGACGCCTTCTCGCATTTGCCAGGTCTGGAACAAGTTGAGAATGGAGCACAATATCAAGGCCGTTAATGGCAACCAACTTGTTCTTTTCTTTTCTATAAAAAAGGCAAAAGCTGCGGCTAAGGCAAAGCTCAATAAGGGGTAGGTTTCTACCATAGGCCGCTGCCCTAAACCAGGAAAAAATGTCCAGGCATAATAAGAATAATGAATATAAGCTTGTAAAAAAACAAAGCTCAAAACGGGCCAGAAAAAAGCTTTAGCATACCGCTGCAATACCAACAAACCAAATATAGCAAAAGCCATGATCGGCGTATACAAGAGCCAGCCATTTCTAAAATGAAAGAAACCTTTAAAGAATTTTGGATTTAAAAAATTGAAGCCTTCCCCAGCGTAAGGATTAAATACTAATTGCCCACTGACATAGTACCAATAGCTGATCTGCAAAGAGAATACCAACCCAAAGCCAAGGATTGCACATATTAAAAAAGAATAGTTTTTTATAAAAAAGGAAATACGCTCTAAAAAAGAGGCCTTATTCGTCACGCCCCATAATAGCGGTACCAAGCCCACAACGATCTCCGGCACACGAGTCAAGGTGATGAGCCCAACGGTAGCACCAATCGCAAATGCCAAGCCAACACTAGATTTCTTGAAAAATTGGACCGTCCAATAAATCAATAAACTGTGCTGAAAAAACAGAAAACCATGTGACATGATCACATAGTTGGTATGGTAGAATAAATTAGTAGCCAAGATTAAAGCAAAAACCACCAAAGTCACCACCGGTTTTGTGAAATAACGCTGTAAAATGCCAATCAATAAATAAAAAGCTAGTGTTACATAACACACAATCGAAAAACCAATCAATAATCTGTAAGGGTAAGTCCAGCCATTGGCTTCATATTTTGGAGAGATGGTCGCCCAAGCATGTGCCAATAAAAAAAATGGCGTTTCCATTACTGGAACACCCAGGGTATATTTTATGTATCGACGACCTCTATCTGTCAGACGGATACCAAACTTATCTTCCCTGGGATCCGGAGAAGTAGGATTTATTTCCTGTAATTTAGTAATGGTTTGATCATAATCTCCTACATCCTGATTCACAAAAGCGGAGACTACATGCAGGTAATAGCCCAAGGAATCTCCATCATATAAGGCTGTTGGCCAGCGATCCATTAGTACATTCCCTATACTAAGGATAACAAAAACCAGGAGTGTAAGTAATGCTCTTTGTTTCACGAATGGCTTAGCGTTTATTGAATTGTTTGTGTTTGAACTTCCTAAGTAAGAGAGCGCAAAAATAATGATGATCTATGATCGAACAGATTATTTCATTAGACAAGGCGCGGCGGAGCCTAATAGCCTAGCTATTAAGGCGAGAACGCAACAAAGTATAATGGAATAAGATGTCATCATAGCTTATTAATTAATTTGCT
>CAXIDD010000815.1:0-1987 GCA_964021975.1 uncultured Saprospirales bacterium
GGGTTATACCTCCTTTGAAAAGCAGCACAAACATTTTCCGGTAATGTTTACTCATCATTTGCCTACTCTGATTACCAAACAAAAACAAGTAAACACCATCAACCTTTACAAAGCAAGAGATCAACCGATAAAAAGAAATATCAAGTTAAAAGCCTTACTGGACGGGACGATCAATTGTGCCTATTTAAACTCCTGGGTTCAATGCGCACCTGGTGCTAATTTTACGGGGACCGATAGTTTGATGCCACCAACGATCCTTCAATTAAAAAAGACGGTTAAAGTCAAAACGGGTGATCGTCTAAAGTTACAGGTTAATTTTTCCTATGGAAAATCCTTAGATAATGCCGAATTTGACCTTGAAGTTTTAAAAGGAACGAAAAGCTAAGAAAGTACTCGCTCAAACACTTAATTTAACATCTAATAACACATTTGTTTAATTCAAGATTATGACTATTAAAGCATCTCCAATTTATATTCTTTTCTCCTTCTTGATCTTGATTGCTCTGAATATTTCTTGCAGTGAAAAGACTTTTGATCAAGCACCAGAAGTAATAAGGACCTCTAATCTTGATTCTGATCTGCTCAACTCCTTTTACAAGGAAAATGGAGGTAGAGATGCATTCCCTGTCGATGAAATGCTTGCCTTGGAGGCCTTGATCTTCGCTCAAGAGGATGTAGCGCAAGGACGCTTGCAAGAAGCCCAAAAGAAGATAAACGAAGTGTTTTCAAAATTGCCATTGTCTGATTCTAAATGGCAGGAAATTTCCTCTAATTCTCATTGTCCTGGATGTCCCATCAATATCGGAAGTCCTGCAGCATATTACGGACTCCGAATGTTGGATCAAATCATTGAACTTGGTAATCCGGAGGGTTCGGAATCTCTCACCATGACTGTGGTGGTTGCTCCCTGTGCTGAGGTCAGCCGACCCACTTTGCCGAATCTTGAGTCAGAAACGGTCAACTTGCCTATTGCCCCCCAAATTCTTGCCAATGATGGGCGTATATTACATATTTCAACGGCATTGTTTCGCAAATGGGTACAAGCAATTACGGGAGGGATGAAAGTAAACCTGGAGGTCTACACTCTAGAGGAATGTACTACGGTAACTTATACGGATGATGGAAGCACTATAGTAAGCTATCCTGATGCTCAGGCCATGGTCAATGCCGTGCCCGATGAGGTGGCTAAAGAAACGGATTTCTGGTGGGTAATAGCCCCATCTGGTGTACCAGGTGATGGGGCTGGCTATGGCCGGCATTTTATCACTGGAGGGATGAGCGGATATGGTGTAGGCTTACCCTTGTTTTTATCAGACGATGCCTGGTTTACCCGTAAACCAGAGCACATGGGCAAAGGTGCTTACCATGAAGTAGAACTTAGGGCTTACCAACCACAGTGGTTTCAGCACGAATTTATGCACCACTTATTCCGAAACTGGTCCGAATTTGGTCTTGAAGATTCTAGTCATCAGTGGTTTTCCCGATCAACATGGCCAGCAGATTTTCAAGGAGAATGGGAACCTGATTATTACGCAGAATCTATTACAAAGCGACTCCTTAATGCTACCCCTTCACTTGCAGAAGGACTAAAAGCCCCCGAGTATATTGACTTTGATGTCAGTGACCTATCCATTTTAGTAGGTCAATATCAACGTCAACCGGTACAAAATGCATGGCACGAGGTAGAGATCGTGATGAATGGCGCCGTATTGAGTTGGAAAAATGCTGCCAAGGTGAGTTGGTCGCTCAGCATCATTGACGGTGAGGTATGGACCGGAACAGATTGTCCTTATGGAGCGCAAAAGCTTTCCGTTTCTGTAGGAAGCGATCAAAAAATTAGTTCCATTTATTTTAATGGGGAAGCTTATGATCGGATCAAATAGCTTCTAAAACTAACACTTTGGGCTACCTACGCCAAATATTATCCTGTCCTGCGCCTGCCTGCCGAAGCCTCGGCGCAGGCAGGTTGCTCATCAGTCGCTTAGCT
>CAXIDD010000816.1:0-1986 GCA_964021975.1 uncultured Saprospirales bacterium
CCGCAGGCCGGGCTTAATTTGCTTGTTCCCCGTGTATTGATTTACAAGAATTTTCTATACAGATATCTACCTTACCAGCCGGAAAGTAAATAAGCAACAAGCTAAAAGAAGAATACCCAGCAAGAGTTTATTTAAATGGCTTAAGTTGGGGAGTCCTTCGGGACGAAGCACCGTGTTGTTCAAGCGGGCAATTCCATAAGTACCAGTACCAAATCCAGGATTAGGAAGTGGAAGTCCGAGAAAAACATTCAAGATGCCACTGACCAAAATTTTCCCATTACTTTGACAAGCAATATCTCTGAAAGACAGTGTTCTTGGTACTTCAAAAGCATCGTCCATACTCCCATCGCTATTGAGCCTTTGTAGCGTGGTTATTCCTTCTTTGGTGCCGAAGACTAGAATTTTATCATCCTTAGAAACCTTTATTTTTATAAGGGGACTGAAGGGTGAACTCAGGTTGAAGTTTTCATCCAAACGCCCATCTGGATGGATGCGGAAGGGCTGACTAATGGGCACACCATTATAGTTAGTGCTCCGTCCTCCAATTATGATTTTACCATCTGATTGCTGGGCTATAGTAAGGAGGGTGCCGGTAACTCCAGAAAAGGATTCGGGTAAAAAACTATTATCAATACTCCCGTCGGCATTTAAACGGAAAACGTTATAGCGCTGTGTTTGGCCAGGAGGCGTATAATTTCCCACCAAAATCAGTTTTCCGTCCGCTTGTTCTATGATCTGACGTACACTTTCTACGCCTGCTGCATTGAAACTTTCATCTAGACTTCCATCATTATTCAAACAAATGGTCCGGTTGACTGGAACTCCATTGAATATACTCAAACTACTACTATAGATAATGATTTTTCCATTAGAAAGCGGCTTAATTAAAGAGAAGACAGTTCCGGGATTAGGGCCGGTTCCTATATCGAAGCTGGGATCAATACTCCCATCTGGATTCAAGCGTTCTAATACATCGTTCCAGTCATTTGGTCTTAACAGGTTTTGGCTTACCAAAATTTTACCGTCTGCCTGTAAGGCTAGAGCATCTGGGAAGCGACGTCCTTGTTCAGTAGATGGTACATTTAAGTTAAAAGAAAGATCCAGTGTGCCGTCTGGGTTTAGTCGGGCAACATTGCCTCTCGGAACATCTCCAATCAAATAAAAATTTCCCGCGATTAAAATTTTATCATCGGGCTGCACGATCATCTGCTCGATCCTTACGAGTACGGTAGCGAGGTCAGGCATTGGGAGTTCATTTTCGACGAAAAAACTGGGATCAATACTTCCGTCTTGAGCTAGACCTTGGAAGGGAAAGTTCGAGACTAGCAAGAGGACCGTAATTAAAGTAAGAATATTTTTCACGATGATTTGTTTTTTGCCGAGTATACAGGGTTAAGCCTGTTTTACCACCTTGGCGAATGGCTTGCAATGTAACAATAGCATTACGGTTTCCAAAACCCAAATTCCTTCCGAAGAGCTCACATACCTGCTTTTTACCTTAGCTAGCCTTCCATTCATCCACGATTTCTAATCTCTAAGGAGATTTTTGCTAAATTCAAGGATCAATCTTGATTTAAGGCCACTTGAGTAGTAACTCAAGAATAAATATCTATAGATGAACAAATTAAAGCTGAGTATAGCAAGTTTACTATTATTGATAGGACTTGCCCACCTACAAGGGCAACAAATCGACCCCAGCTTTTTTGAGGCACTCAAGCCTCGCAACATTGGGCCCGCCGGAATGAGCGGCCGGGTGACGGCAATTGACGCCGTAGTAGCCGATCCTAATATCATTTATATTGGTACCGCTGCGGGTGGTGTTTGGAAATCTACCAATGGCGGATTATCCTTTACACCGATTTTTGATCAAGAAAAAGTGAGCTCGATCGGGGCAGTAGCCATCAATCAGCAAAACCCACAAGAAATTTGGGCTGGTACTGGTGAAGGGAACCCTAGGAATAGCGTTTCAAGTGGTTATGGGATTTA
>CAXIDD010000817.1:0-1970 GCA_964021975.1 uncultured Saprospirales bacterium
AAAGGAAGTGCCTGGAGAAAAGCCATTTATAAAAACATAGGAATTATCAACATCAAAGACCAAGCAGAAGCAGCTCAGGAATTGATGAAGAAATATGATTTTATTGACTCAGAAAGAATAGCCGTTCATGGTTGGTCTGGTGGAGGTAGTACCACATTGAATCTTCTTTTCAAATATCCAGATATTTATCAAACGGGTATTTCGGTGGCAGCTGTAGGAAACCAACTTACCTACGATAATATTTACCAAGAAAGATATATGGGTATACCGCAGGAGAACTTAGAGGACTTCATTGAAGGGTCTCCAATTACGCACGCTAAGAATTTAGAGGGTAACTTACTATACATCCACGGTACAGGAGATGATAATGTACATTACCAAAATGCGGAGATGTTGGTCAATGAATTGATTAAGCACAATAAGCAATTTCAGTTCATGCCGTATCCAAATCGCTCACATGGAATTCGGGAAGGAGAAGGAACGCAACGACATTTGCGGACGCTTTTCACCAATTATTTGCGGCAGCATTGTCCTCCAGGAGCTCGTTAAGAATATTGTTATCACACAACACTTATAGTAAACAGATGAAACAACTTAGTTTAATTTTTGTATTCGTAGCTTGCTTTTCCTTTACTGGTAAGGCACAAATTGATTTAGATTATTGGGGGCTAAAGTTTGGCTTGAGCCTACCAAGTGTCCAAGATAATAGTGGGAGTGAATTAGGCTTAACCACTCGTGTAACGTATCACTTTGGGGCTTTTAAAAGTTTCCAGATTAATAGCTTTTTATCCTTTAAGACCGAGTTGATGTACTCAGAAAAAGGAGGACGAAAACGCCCGCCAAATATCTTTATTGGTATCATTAATCCGTATGAAGTAAGGACCCGTTATGTAACTTTACCACTAATTGCCCAAGCTAGTTATGATCGACTTTATATGGAAGTAGGAATCGAACCAGGGGTACAAGTAAATGTGAAAGTTATAAATGATAATGCTGGATTTGATACGGATATGATAGCTGAATCCTGGACTAATTCTTTTGATTTAAATGCCGTTTTTGGAATTGGAGTTTACGACGATATTTCAGGTTTCGAAGCTAATATTCGTTATTTGCCAAGTATTACCAAAGCCTCTAACGAGATCAATGTAGTAGACGATAATGGACAAGTGATTGGTACCGAACGCTTTGGCCGTAATCAAGTTTATCAAGTTTCGGTGAGCTATCGATTCGGAGGACAGTAGGTGAAATAACCTTAATGTTAGAGCGGTTTTCTATTAAAAGAGATGCTAAGCCAAAACAGCAGTGGCTGAAAGGCAAAGCTATGAACTAATTTATGTCGTCAAAAATAGTATTCATACAAACAGGTGGGACAATCGATAAAGATTACCCTAGATCAAGTGGTGGCTGGGCCTTCGAATTTGGAGAGCCAGCCACTCAACGCCTTTTACCAAAATTGAATCCAAGTTTTGAGCTTGAAGTACTGACTGCTTTCCAAAAAGATAGTCTGGAGGTCACTAATGAGGATAGAAAAGGCTTAGCTGAATTAATCAATACACACCCTGCTAACCAGTTTATCATTACGCATGGTACGGATACCTTGCTAGAGACGGCTACCTATTTGGCAAAAGCCTGTTCACAAAAATCAATTGTAGTGACCGGAGCCATGAGACCAGAGCGTTTCTCTAATTCCGATGCGCCCATTAACTGGGGGATGGCTATTGCCACCGTGCAATTGATCAAGCAGGCTTGCTATGTGTGCATGCATGGAGTAACTAAACCTTATAATATGCTAAAAAGGAATTCAGATACAGGCCAGTTTTATTGATGTTTGAATTAACAAAAATAGATTTTAAGGACAGGACCAAGGACAGTAATGGAGCAAATTTGTTTTTATAAAAAAGTATAATCCTGTAAATTCTAAAATTCTAATGCAACTACCAAGTAAGCAGACATCTTAGTATTCTAAACCA
>CAXIDD010000818.1:0-1963 GCA_964021975.1 uncultured Saprospirales bacterium
ATAAATGCAAATAACTTCTCAAAATCAATAATTAAAAGATTTGAAACAATAACCCACCACTTTGCAACAATGAGTGCAATGGTGTGCTTATTTAGCCTGCATATTTGTATATATAAGGAATATATACACAATGAAGTTATAGTACATAGTCCCAAAAACAAACTTAAATAGAACGAAAACTAACTTTAAACAAAACGAAAGACCCAAAACGAGTGGGTGCTGAGTTAAGCACCCCAAAAAACCAACCATACATTTCCTTCAAACTTTTTAATCGCCTTGCAATACTACTTGTAAGGCGGTTTTTTGTTTAATGGCTTCTAAGAACTGGGCCACAATTAGAACTTTACAAGCTGAAATTTTCTTTCCTGATCTATTTTGACTTCTACAATACTAATTTCTGAATATATTACAGAAGCTATTAATCAAGCAATTATATAAAACCAGATTAATGAAAAAATACATAACCTTCCTCGCAAGTTTAGCAATAATCAGTTTTTTCGGCTGTAGCCAAAAAACAAATACCAATACAGTTGAGACCGAGGTGACTGTTATTCAGGATGTCCATGTAATACCAATGAAGGGTGAAGAACAAGTCTTGAAAAATCAAACGGTAATTATCAAAGATGGAAAAATAAAAGACATAGGACCGTCGGCTAAAGTTAAGATCCCCAAAGGTGCCAAAGTTATTCCTGGGAAAAATCAATACTTAATGCCCGGACTGACGGAGATGCACGCTCATATTCCCGTGGCTCAGGATGGCGATGAAACTTATGTAGAGGAGACGCTATTCCTCTATCTATCGCGTGGTGTAACGACCATCCGAGGGATGCTGGGGAACCCTTACCATCTGAATTTACGAAAGCGGGTGCAAAATGGGAGCGTACTTGGGCCCCGAATTTACACCTCGAGTCCTTCTATGAATGGAAATAGTGAACCAAGTGAGGCTGTAGCCGATGAGAAGGTGCGACAATATAAAAAAGATGGATACGACTTCTTGAAAATTCATCCAGGAATCCAGGCAGATGTTATGGCCAAATTAGTGGCGGTAGCTAAAGAAGTAGATTTACCTTTTTCTGGGCACGTACCTGCGGCGGTAGGTGTTCGTCAGGCTATTGATTATGGTTACGGTACCATTGATCACTTAGATGGTTATGTTACTGGCATGGCTCCGGAAGGTTCAAGTGCAGATGAAGGTGGTTTTTTTGGTGCTTTTTTCACCGATTTGGCACAGGATGATCGGATGCAGGAGTTGGTACAGCAAACGAAGGCTAAACAGGTAGCCGTTATTCCTACTCAAACCCTTTTTACCAGGTGGTACTTCCCAAGTGATGCAGCCGAATTGAGTGCTGCCCAAGAGATTCAATATATGCCCGCTGCAACGCGCTACCAATGGCGTGCCAATAAAGAGCAAATCATGAATGATCCAGATTATGACGCTGAAGAGGCCAAACGCTTGGTGACTTTAAGAGCTAAACTGATGAAGGCCATGCACGATGCAGGCGTTACGATATTACTAGGTTCAGATGCACCACAAGTATTTAATGTACCTGGCTTTTCTATCATGCACGAGTTAGAAGATATGGTAGATGCAGGACTTCCTATAGCGGCTGTATTAGAGAGTGGGACCATCGCTCCAGCTCGGTTTTTTCAGGCAGAAGAGGAGTATGGTAGTGTCCAAGTCGGCCGTTCGGCAGATTTATTGTTGTTGGCGGCTAATCCACTAGAAGATATTTCTAATATTCGCAAACAGGTGGGGGTCATGACCAAAGGCCAATGGTTTCCAGCTGATATGATCGCGGAAAAATTAGCAGAGATTGAAGCTCGGCATGCGAATTAAAAATAAAAAACCAGGAGTGCATTTGCACTCCTGGGATTCATATGTTACAGGGTATATAACCTAATCTTTAATTACTTTATCAAAATCAATTTCTTCGTTGCGGTATATTTTCCAGCGTGTAGGGTA
>CAXIDD010000819.1:0-1963 GCA_964021975.1 uncultured Saprospirales bacterium
TGCACGAATATCAACACGTCCCTGGACATCACCATGGATCTCCACTTCTCCACCAGCAGCACGCACATCTCCTAAGACCGTACCGTAAATCTCAATTTCACCGGCCAGCGCAATTACAGAGCCGTGGATAGTTACATTTTTTTCAATCCTTACTTCCCCTGCCGTAACGATTAGATCGCCTAGAATATCTTGAGAAATATTCACCTCGCCAGCGATCATGCGTAAATCATCACCACAATAGGCATCCAAGTCTAGAGAACCTGCTGCTAGTAAAACATCATCCAATAAGCTGTCTTTTAAATGGACATTGCCACCTGCGACTAATAGATCGCCTTCTACCGGACTGTTCACGGAAACATTCCCGCCAACCAGATATAGATTTTGGGTACTTCTTTCGTTGATCTCAATATCTTCGCCAGTTTGGATATCAGAGGCAAAAGTAAGGGTAGTAAGACTACAAAGTAATAGGAAGGTTAATAGTTGTTTCATTGTATTTGTCGGATGTATAGTTGTGTTATTATAAAATGGTGTTGGTTCCGAGGAACAAGGCAAAAGTGTTAGCAATCCGTTAAAAGACCTAATTTTTTGTCTAAACAGGTCAAAAAATCCTACGAATGGAGTTAACTCAAAGCTTTAAGGTAATAACGATACAGGTGGAGGTAGGCTTTTACGGTAGGAATTATTGCTTGCAATTCAGCTTCATCTTGGGCTTGCATCGCATTTAAACCACTGACCTTTAGGCGGACATTAGCTCGGTAGAGTTTAAAATAATGAAAAATATTCCAGTCTTTAATGTCTTCAATACAGGGGATCAATTGGAAATACCGTTGCAAAAAATGCGCCGCCAGATCCTGCCGTCCGAAAAAATGCAAATCCATACAAAAGAAGGCAATTTCGCTCAAAATATCCATTAGTCGAAACGCCTCATTAAATTCGATGCGATCGAAAATGACGGGCTTTTTCATCAAGAATATATTTCGAGAATGCAAATCACCGTGGCCATCAATCACCCAACCTTTGGCTTGTCGCTCCAACAAACGATCTAAATGCTGCGCTAAAAACTGGTCAGACAATTCGATGCTATTTTCAATCGTACTGCTGGCTTCTTCAGGAAAGTGCTTTTCTAAAAAGGGCAGAATAACGGCAATATCATTAAATTGATTTTTTAGCGTATCCAAATCTACCACATCATATCGGCGTTCAGCTTTTTGATGAAAAAGAGTCAAATTCTCTGCGATGGCCAAAACGTCTTCGGCGCTAACTTGATCGGTATGGAGCAATATATCCATCTGGCGCTTTGGATTCATCCGTTTCATTTTAAGCGCAAAGTCTATAAGATTGGTCCCGGAACCTTCCAGCGTATACCGATTCTTTTCTTCTCGGATCTCAACCACATCTAAATAGAGGTTTTTAGCCAGCTCTTTGTTCAGGCGCATCTCTTCCCAACAAGCAGCCTCTCTTTTTTCTAAGGTAGAATAATCCAGAAAGGAGAATTGTACTGGCTTTTTAATCTTATAAGCAAACTCAGGAGTCAATAAAACCCAGGAAGCATGAGTACTAATAAGATCGACCCACTCGGGCCCATGTTTAATGTATAAATCGCGGTGTAATAAATTGATCTCTCTAGTAGTCATTCCATGTGTTTCTCCTATACCTTTAGCGAAGACAAAAAATAAATATTTATTTTTTCGTCATCTCTAAATAGTCTAATGCTTGCTTAATTAGCGGTTCCATCGGTGTCGCTTTTTCATTCCAAAGTTCCAGGCAGGCCTTGTGCATCGGTTCAAAAAGCTTTTTCACCTTTAGATAAACCTGATAATCCGCTTCACTGTAGACTCGCTTGTGTCCTACCCGTTCTTTGATCGCAGCTTCTGTCGCTTTAAGCTCAATCCACTTTAAAGGAACCTGGTACTTTTAAAGTGGATTGAGCTTAAAGCGACAGAAGCTGCGATCAAAGAACGGG
>CAXIDD010000820.1:0-1946 GCA_964021975.1 uncultured Saprospirales bacterium
TCTACGGCATGATTTCCAAGATCCGACGGCGCTACCCAGTAATCGGATTAATTTTATTCGGAAAGACCAGGATGGTTATATGTGGGTCGGTACCCAAGATAAAGGGATTGCTCGTTATGATCCCGAGACAAAAGCCTTTGATGATTTTAATGCTTACTTCAATACTGGATTGGTCTTTTACCAACAAAAAAATGGTACGATATGGCTAGGGAACTTTGAGGGATTACATCGATACTTACCAGATCAGGATGCTTTTAAAACAATCCCGATGCCAATGGTTTCGACAGATACTAGAATCCAACCAGCTGCTGATATTTGTGAACTTAAAAATGGGAAACTACTCATTACATCTACTCTTTCTGGCCTTTGGGAATTTGATCCACAAACGGAATCCTTTACGGATGTTTCTGCTGCAGTTTCTAGTGCTAATCGAGCATCACCCAGTTGTATCTTATGTGCCCGTGACGGTACCGCTTGGTTAGGAGGACTCGGAGAATTATATCGGTATATTCCAGGTGTTGGCGTGTCTCAAGCATATAAGCACGACGCAGAAAACGCTCTCAGTCTACCAATGTTGACCATCACAGACATGTATGAAGATCGAGCTGGTAGTTTATGGTTACATATTATTGGAGAAGGCTTGCGAGTTGTACATCAGGTTGATTTACCTTATCAAACATTGGGAGACTTTCAGTTGATAGAAGCACTGCCTTGGAAGGATCAGAAACTTTTAATGAATACAACAGATGGTGTAAAAGTTTTTGATCCACAATCCCTGGTATTTGAAACGTTGAATATTCCCACACCAATACTCCCGATTCGTACGCGTGGGCTTGCCTTGTCACCAGATCGGCAACAACTTTTTTTACGTTCGTGGGAACGAGATACCGTTTATCAACAGGATCTTACAAATGGACAATTAGCGAAATTATCCCACCGCGGTTATTTACATACAGATTTAGAGGGCCGTACTTGGATTGGACTTCGATATTATGAGGAAGGCCAGCAGGAATGGATCAATTTTAAACCTGAATTAGATGCTGCCTTCCCCAAGTTGAGTGCCTTAGATTTTTTTGCCAATGACCTATACTTTAATGATGAAAATACCATTTGGGTAGCCACCGCAAAAGGAATACTCAACTATGATAAACGAACAAAGAAAGGTATCCATTATCCTTTCTACCCTCAAAGACCCGAAGCAGATGTAGAAGTGTACCAAATCTTTGCAGGAACGGAAGGCCGTTTTTATTGCTATACTTCCAATGGGTTTAGTATGTTTGACCCGAGTCAGCAAGGTTTTATTCATTTCTCGGAAAAAGATGGCCTGCTACACAATCAAAGCCATGCAATGGTAGAAGATGCCAAGGGTAATCTTTGGATAGGTGGACAAAAGGGCTTACAAAAATTAAACACGGAAGATCATACCTTTACAAATTATGGTAAAGGAGAAGGCTTACCACATGGAACCATTTTACCTCAAACGCCTTTCCGAGATAGTTTTGGCTTCTTATATTTTACCGTAGATGAAAAATCATTGCGCTTTCATCCAGATAGTTTAAAGCCTAAAATAGATACACCAGCCGTTCAATTACTGGATTTTTATTTGAATCATCAAGTTGTTCAAATTAAGGATAGTACACAGCTTATTTCACAACCAATAGCATATACCAAGCAACTTAAATTATCCTACGAGCAAGCAGATTTTGGCTTCAGCTTTGTTATGCCCGTTTATAATCAAGCCAAGAGTGTACAGTACGAATATCAGCTTTTCCCTTTTCAGAAAAGTTGGCAAACGCTTCGTTCGGATAATCAAGTTCATTATACCAATATAGATCCCGGACGATATACTTTTAAAGTCAAAGCCCAAACTGCTGATGGTTTTGCTAGTCCAAATATCGCTACTGTTGAAATTGTCATTAGACCATCTTGGTGGAAAACTAGCTTGG
>CAXIDD010000821.1:0-1943 GCA_964021975.1 uncultured Saprospirales bacterium
AGATAGACTGTTGGAAATAACCATAGCGGTACAACAAGCCAATCGCGGCAAGGTTAGAGTTTTGATCACTTGCCTCTTTGAGGTAATCTCCAGCCAAGATTCCTAAACCTCCAGAATAAAGCCGTGTAGAGATGTGCAAACCATATTCCATACTAAAATAGGCAATGGTTGGGCTGTCTGTTTTTTTAGCTTCATTAAGGTAGGCGTCAAAATCTTTTTTAACCGCTTTTAGACGCTTCAAAAAGGTTTTATTCTGAGCCAATTCGTTGGCACGTTCTATACTTAGATTATCGAGGATTTCAATCGGATTATAATTGGAAGCTACCCATTTTTTAGGGTTAAGCTCAGCGAATAAATTCGTCGCTTCGTAATTCCATGACCACCATAGATTTTGGGCCAGGTCCCTCAGGGGGGAAAGTACCTCAGGTAGTTCACTTTTGATAAAAATACGCTTGAGGTTTATTTGATTGTCTTTTAATTGCTCTACCATGATTCTGGTTTTTATAGCTTATGTAGGCTTTTTTGCCATTTTTAGGTTCTTAAGGCCTACAAAAGTAAAAAATCCTGTAGGATCGAAGGTAATAATTGGGAGGGAATTAATGTATGATTTACACTAAGTTGATTAAAAGTCTAGGTAACTGAAAACCGATTTGAGTTTAGGCTTACTATTCACAGCAATTACTTTTCTAAAATTGAGTCCTCCCAAATCAAAAATCCGGGAGGACTCTTATCTAAAAAGCTGTTTTTAAAACATCCCACCAAAAAATAGGCTATTCATAAACAAGCGGTTTGTGCCGTACCAAAAACCACGGAAATTAGGATTGTCAATCAGACAAATGGTATTTCCTCGGCCACTTCCACTTACAATTAGAGAAGCGGAGCCTTGGATCATTTTGAGTGTTTCAGGGTGCACATATCCATCGACCTCCGGTACATTCTTGTATTGTACCACGGTATTAATTGGACTTTTGCTTGGTTGAATCATGATATTGTGGTTGCGATAAACATGCAAATGCCGATCTCGATAACCAAATCCTAATGGATGGGTGATGTCCAAATCTGCGGAGAAGACCACACCTCCTACTCTTCTGGAACCAGAGCGTTCGCGAGCAGTTTCAAAATCGTAGCGTTGAGGTGCCTGATCTTCAGACTTTGGCTGTTCCACTGAACTGGCATTAACCAATTTATTTCGCATGCCCCAGCTGACGGCTGATCGTTGCAAAATCAAAGTTCCACCCTTGCGGGTCCATTCTTTGATGCGTTTTACTTGGCTCTCATCTATCCCTCCGCCAAAAGAGGATACCATCACCAAGGTATTATAGCGTTCTAGTGGTAACCGAGAAAAGTCAGATATATCCACTTTAGTGATTGGCATATCATATCTGGTATCCAATAAGTGCCAGATTTCACCAGCTTCATAACTTGAAGTACCTTCTCCAATAACCATGGCAATTTTTGGTAATTCTACGGTTTGAAAAGAGCGACTTCCTAGGTCTGGACCACTCATACTGAAGCCAGATGTAACCGTAGACACCTCAACATTGGCAGCATTTGCTGCTTCATTGACAATCTTATTTAGTTCGGAAGGACTTAGAGATTGATCGGCCACTGGTATCATTAAAGAACCGTAACCAAAGGCTTTACTTTTGCCATTTACATCCACATTAAATGGGCGAAAGGCTGCTTTGACATTTACCTCAGACTTCAATAAATGGTATAAAGCTTTGGGTGCCAAATAATCACTCCATTCAATAAGATAGGCATATTTGGCAGTTGGAATAGTTTTGCTTTGAACGGCTAAATCAGAAGTTTGCAGGGCTGCCCCTGTACTAAGTTTCCGAGCTTGTTTGGCGTGGGGCATGCCAAATGCTAAAGCTACGGTCCAACTGGAAGCATCATAAAACACACTATCTCGGTATTTCGAGTAGGTTTCAAACATGGTT
>CAXIDD010000822.1:0-1929 GCA_964021975.1 uncultured Saprospirales bacterium
GTAAATATTGCCCTCATAAGAACCGCTAAGTTGAGTATTGACAATGACCTGATCTCCTTGACCGAATAATTCAATATCTTCAACCGTTACCGAACGCTTTCCATAAGTATAGGTCTCCCCTATTAGTTGGTCTTTAGCCAAACGCTCTGCTTCATCATAAGAAATTTCGGCACCTAGATTAATCATAAACCCTTCGAAGAAGGCTGGTTTTTTAGTGTATAAGGGTAAGGGTACAGGGTTGACATTGCCGGGTTTATTTCCAATGGCAATACTTGGTTCTCCCTCAATTACAATATTGGTTTGCAAAGAATCATCTTGCATAAAAATGGGCGTCAGTCCAATGTCTTTAGGATTGACGGTCAACCAGGTATTGTATTCTGGAGCAACTAAGATAGGCGTAAACATTTGCTCCCAAGTACTGGCAATTAATTCATCTAGTTTGAAATTATTGGCTACTTGGTTATCAATAGTCATGGCTAGTGTACGGCGGCTGTTGTTTAAAATCAAATTAGCAACAAATCCTATTGGAATACTAATTCCGGCCATGCTCACTTTAGGTGTTTTGATCCATTCATAAGTCAAAATCTCAGTTTGGGTTTCAAAAGCCCAATTGGCTTTAATATCGAAGCGAGTCATAAGATCTATCGCAATTTCTCCTGTCCCCGTCAGAGTAGTAAATCCTGCATCATATTTAATAATTAGATCTAATGGAACTCGATATTTTATGGCTTGGCTATCTACGCTGATGATAATATCTTCATTTTTAGTAGCTGTAATGGCCATTTTATCATCGCGCATATTTTGGTCATCATAGATAATTCCATTGAGCTGAGCATTAAGCGACCTTTCTAATTCTTTGATACCCAATTCAATTGGGATACTTATAACAGAGCGTCTATCACGTACAAATTCTTGGTATTCTTCCATCGGGCGATTTAGCTTTTTAGGCGCAGAACAAGCACTGATCATAGTCAGAACTGCAAGCAAAACAAAAAGGTTGGATCGATTCATAGTTGGTGTTTTTGGCTATTGCCGAAAGCGGTTCTGCAAATTTGCTCAATTCAATGGCTTTTTCCTAATAGATGGCAATAGAATCTTAGCTGAAAAGCGCTTTATTTGTCTCAAGCAGTAAATTTTGTGGACCATTTCTAATAGAATTTTGCTTTTTTAAATGGTTGTTTTTTTCTTAAAAAGAAACCATTAACTGAGTAAAATATCACATAAATAAATCGACTGATTTGTACGGTACTCAAAAAAATAATTGAACTAGATGCAACCCCTCCTATTCTACCTTGTCTTTTCAAATGTAATTAATCGAAGCAAACACAAAAACGATTAATTGCCGTGTATAAAAACCATCGAAAAACAAGATTTAGATAAATTAAAACAGACAGAGGATGATTTCAATAACAAGAATTGCCGGATTGGTAACCCTGCTTTTAGTGGCCACCAGTACTTTAAGCCAAGCACAAAGTTGGTGGAGCTCAAGCAATGACGACAAAGCTTTCTTAGGCGTAGAATCTAACCGGATTTCCAAAAGTAACGCAGAGATACTAAACTACGACAACAGGTATGGTGTCTTGATCGATCGGATCGTAGAAAAAAGCGGTTCAGAAGAAGCTGGCCTACTACCATTTGATTACATCGTAGCTATCGATGATGAGGCGATGGACTGGACCACCGAGCTGACCGATCTATTATCTAAATATGATCCAGGTGACGAAGCCACCATTCACTTTTATCGAAAGAATCAAAAGAAGCAAGTACAGGTAACTTTTGGCTCCCCTCGGAGTAATTCTTTTTCTGGCAACTTATTCAAAAAATCTCTTTTTCAGAGCGAAGATCCTTTCTTAGGTGTCAGTGAATCACGCTATAATGATGATGAAGAATTGGGTGTCGCTGTAAACATTGTGGATGGAGCTACAGCAG
>CAXIDD010000823.1:0-1928 GCA_964021975.1 uncultured Saprospirales bacterium
TCAATTTTTTCTATATCAAACCAATTATCTGAGGATTGCATGTTTTTAGTATTGTAAAGTATGGAGAAAGCAAGGCTTTGAACCACCTAAGACACCTAAGGCCCCCCAAGACTCTTTGAAGTACCCAGCTTTTTTTGAAACATATAAAGCCATTTAAGAATATCATTTACACAATGTAACCTTGTAAGGCCTCCGCAATTTTACGGTCGTTCGCCAGCCTGGGGACCTTATTCTGACCACCTAACTTCCCTTGAGATTTCATATAATGTCGGAAAGCATCTTTTTGAAGTTTCCTGATTTTTAGTGGCTGCAGAATATTTCCATCGATCAGATCTTCGTAGTAAATATTTTGCTGGACCATGGCAGCATCCACTTTTTTGGCGAAAGCCATTAAATCTGCCGGATCATTATCAAAAGCAATCAGCCATTCGTGATAAGGCAGGCCACCTTCTGGTGGATTCACCTGAGGAGCAACCGTAAATTCAACAATGCGAATACCTTCTTCCGCTGCGACACCCAATAAGGCTTCTTCTACTTCTTTGCCTATCACATGCTCTCCAAAGGCAGAGATGAAGTGCTTCACCCGACCGCTTACCACCAGACGATAAGGGTCCGTTGAGATAAACTGAACGGTGTCACCAATATTATAGCCCCACAAGCCAGCATTGCTATTGATGATTAGCGCATAATTAACGCCAACTTCCACTTCGTGTAAGCTCAATCGACTTGGGTTTTCGTCAAAGATTTCTCCCGCAGGTACAAACTCAAAAAAGATCCCAGAAGAAGAATTCAGCAGCAATCCTGGTTCGGTTTGACTATCCTGGAAGGCAATAAAACCTTCCGAAGCAGGATAAGTTTCTACGCTATCGATGCGACGGCCAACCAGCGCTTCTAGTTTTGCGCGGTAGGGTTCAAAGTTGACACCACCGTAAACAAAGACTTCATAGTTCGGGAATAGATCGATCACCTTTTCCTTGCCGCTTACTTCGAGTAGCCGCTCGTAGTACATTTGTACCCAAGGTGGGATCCCGCTAATCAAAGTCATATCTTGTTGGGCCGTTTCGGCTACTATCTTTTCTAACTTTTCTTCCCAGGCCTCAATACAATTGGTCTCGTAGGAAGGAAGCTGATTGGTACGTAACCAAGAAGGGACTAGATGGTTGACAATACCGGAGAGTCGACCAGTAGGAATACCCGCAATTTCACTCAATTCTGGGCTACCTGACAGGAAGATCAATTTACCGTCCAGCCATTTCCCTTTGCCCGTTTCCGCATAATAATTAAAAAGGGCGTTGCGGGCTGTACCGAAATGGTTGGGAATACTCTCCGTCGTTAAGGGAATGTATTTGACCCCCGAAGTGGTACCAGAAGTTTTGGCAAAATAGCGAGGCCGGCCTTTCCACAGCACATCTTTTTCGCCTTGTTTTATTCTTTCCACGTATGCTTTGAGTCCTTCATAATCGCGGATGGGCACCCGCTGTTTAAAGTCCTCATAACTTTTGATATTAGCAAAATCATGGTCTTTTCCAAAAGCGGTATTTTGGCCAACCTTAACCAAGTTGCTTAGTATTTTATCTTGCTCTGCCAGTGCGTTAGCAGACCATTTTTTAATATCTCTGGCAATCTTACGTGCGAAAGGCTTTACTAAAAAAGATCTAATTCCCATATCTTATGTCATTTAGGGGTGACGAAAAAATAAGTATTCATTTTTTGTCATCCTTACCTAACCAAATGGTCTGGCAGCTATAACTAATTGAAATTTTGCTCAAAACTACAAAATATTTCAATCGAAGGTCAATAGCTTTATTATTTGATTTGAGTAAAAAATAATACTCAGATGACCTAGCACAAACTTGCCCCATCGCAGGTATAGCCTACAATGGGGCAAGTATTACTGACACCCAAGTAAAGAAATAAACTTTAAAACG
>CAXIDD010000824.1:0-1921 GCA_964021975.1 uncultured Saprospirales bacterium
TCAATCACAGTTGGTGCTTTGGTCCAGTTGGCGCCTTTAGGTGGGGCTGGAATTCCTTTTAAGGCCAAAGCTGGCTCAGCATCCACATGCATGGTAAAAGCCAGGTATTTACCATCAGGAGACCAAGTCATACCCGCTGGCGATTTTTCTAGTTTTGTAACTTGAGTAGGCTCCCCTTCTACCCCTAGGTATTTGATAAATATCTGAGTACCGCTGGGTTCTCCTGTCTTGGTAAAGGCGATTTTACTGCCATCTGGTGACCATTGACCATTCGATCCATTTAGGAAAAAGCGGTTTTGGGTACCATCAATATTAACAATCCAAAGGTCAGTTTCTCTACGGTCATCCTTGAGGTTAATCCAAGTTCGGCTGTATAGTATCTGTTGTCCATCGGGCGATAAGCGCGGATTAGAGGTCCATTCATAATCGCTGTAATGGTCTAGAGAGATACGTTCTTTTTCCTGGGCCATCAACAAGGCACCATTTAGGAAAATCAGGATAACAAGTACGAATGTGTTTTTCATATTAGTGTGCTTTAATTTAGGAATGGTTAAGGTTGAATATTTACACTCTAACTTAATAAATTATACTCCTATATTAAAGTCTGTATTCCTTGATTTCGTTTAAAATGACCTTCTGGCTACAATTTAACTAGAACTGCAAGCTACCATCCCTAAATGCATCAATAACACGTTGCCAAATGGTATAATGATCACAATCTACACCAAAAACAATCGCACCTTTGTTTTTTAAAAATTGCACCTCCGTAGTGGATAAAGCCCCTACATTTTGATCTTTCATTCCATAATAGAATACCAAATTAGATAAGTTCAGATCTTTAAGTAATTCAGTATACCGAGGCTTTCCAATCGCATATTTTAATAGTTCTTTATTTTTCCTAATCGTCCTGTAACGTACTCTTCGGTAAAGATTGGGTGTGGTATTTTCGTCTGGTTCAATTAAAGTCTGTCCATCTTCTTCAAAGCCAGAATTTAAACCTTTTAATTGGTAAGCGGTCTGTACTAAGTTGGCATCCAATCGCCCGCCAGTAATTAAGTATTTATTCGCTAAAGAAGGTCTAGTAGATAAATAATGTGGAATCACAAAAGCACTGTAGGAATGTCCTAAAACGACTACATATTTATTTCGGTCTTTAAAATATTTAATAGCTCTGTAAAGTATTTCAGAGGTATTGTCTACTTCTTTCTGGGCATCCTCTAAAGTAAAATCAGTAGCTCCAAAGATGGTTGCATTATAGGTACTTGATTGATGGACTACAGCCACATAATAATGGTCTTGTCCCGGCAGATACTCCCAATATACCCGTCCATTAGCTTCGAAATCAAGGTGCCTTTTGGGCCCACCTTCTCCAACGATGAGCACCGTATCACTAGTAAGATCTCCATCTCCAATCCAAAGTTGACTGGTATCTTTAGGAAATACCGTTGGTTGATATAATTGGTCTACCCCGCTAGAATTTTGACCAGATAAAGGAATAGTACCTAAAAGAATAAATAATAATAGGATTCTCATAATTTAACTTTTGTAAGAAGCTATTTAAGTTTGAATTTAAACAGCTTCTAAAATAAAAGCCAAATTAGTCGCTTAATCATCGCTTGTCTTGGACTTTGGGGACATGATCCACCTGCCAATACAAACCTTGTTGAATTGTTTGTAAAACCTTGAATAATTCCTGAGGTGTTTGTCCGGTCTTTTGCTTAAAATGAAAATTCAAATCAGACTGATCGTAATAATCTACGGTGTAGGCTAGATCGGCAAGATTTGTTGTCTTTTGTTGATCTTGATAAGCAATTAGTGCTTTTCGGAATTTCACAATAGACTTATACTCCGTGGGAGATAAAGACAAATGCTTTTTAAATAAACGCAGTAAAGTTTTCCTGGAAATATTTAAGTACTCGGC
>CAXIDD010000825.1:0-1916 GCA_964021975.1 uncultured Saprospirales bacterium
TTCTTATTCTGTCGTTTAGAGAAATGAAAGAAAAGAGATAGACAATATGGGAGGTTATGTATCAGCTGGAGCAACTGGTTCAACTGGTAGCTGGTCAGCAAATGCAGAAAAGCTAGATAGATTAGCTTGGCTTTTTGAAAACCAAAAGTCTTTCTTATGTCGTCGTAGAGGCCTAAAAGGCCGAAAGAAACAAAAGTGAACAGAAGTATCTGGACCTCGTCTTTGTAAGGGTAGACAGAAGTGCGTTCGATACCGAAAAATGGTCCGATGCATAGCCTTACCTGAAGCATATTGGCTGTTATTTCCTAGAACTGGTCCACCTACAGAAAGGTCCAAAAGGTCTATCGTTTTCCCTTGCAGTTTCACCACATTACTGAAAACTGGTGTCGTACTTTTTAACCAATGGTTGAAAAAAGCACGTTTGGGGCAAGGTTCCATCCCACAAGCTTCCCGAAAGGTCATTTCTGCAAAGGCTGGTGAAACATTCCTGAAGAACCTTAAAACTTCCCAAGCTTGCTCATCACTCACTTGTAAATAAGCATTTTCGGGTTCTGAAACCCGGTTTTGCGCAGCGATACTTACCGTAATCACCAAACGAGCACCAATTAAGGGTAGCAGCGCCTTCAATTCATTAGGCTGGAGTGGGAAAACGGCGTTATATCCTGCCACTACCCAATAGGCCGCGCGAAGTGGATCTGCTTGTCCCATACAAGCATAAGCGCAGGCAATGGCCAGCTCATTGATGGTTTCTGTATAAACAGCATCTCCAAAATCAATCACTCCGCTCACCACCACCTCATTTGCACCACGTTGTACCAAAACATTCCGATCATGACTATCGTTATGATTTACACTTTTCCGTAGATCCGCACGCAGTGGTTCTACCTCTTCCAGAAATAAATCCCAATAATATTCTAGCAATGCTTTTTGATCTTCCGTTTGCACGTATTTGACCAGCGCTCTGGTATCTAGTACTTGGCTGGGGTCCCAGCGAAAATGGCGATGTGCATGCGGATGATCAAAGCCTTGTAATGCTTTTGATAGATATCCAGAGGTAGCGCCCCAAGATTTTAATAACTTTTGATCTCTCGGATTAACCTCAATGATTTCGTCCCCTTCAATCCATTTTTGCAATCGCACCCACCGTTCTCGACCAGCCTCATCGATAATTTGTTGCCCCCAACGTTTGCGCTGGGTACGAACTACACTTGGTACTTGAAATGGCAGCGATTTATCCGCCAAATAGTCCATCATGGCCGCTTGAAATGATAATTCAATTTTTGAAGTATTGGGTCTACTTACCTTTAAAGTATAGCGCTCACCTTGTGGGGTTTCTAGCAAAAAATTAAAATCAACTTCACCCGTTAAAGCTTTTGCTTTTGCTCTTAAACCATAAATACTGGTAGCGAAGTGTTCGGCCAACTCAGTACTAATTTGTAAGGATTCGAAGGACATTTCAGACATTTCTACTTTTTATAAACTAAGTTCTATAAACGGTTCTTTTCACCGAAGCCAAGGATTTTTCCTATCTTTCTCCAAATAAAGGAAATCCATGGAAGAAAACGTAATCAAAGAGAATAAAGAATTAAATATTTGGGAAGCGCTAATTCCTGTCATTGTTTTGGTAGGTATGTTGGCTTATAATGTTGGCGTATTTGGAGATGATGCTTTAAGTGGAAGCAACCAGTTCATTCTATTAATGGGTGCAGTGGTAGCAGGAATAGTGGGATACTTCAACAAAGTCAAATTTGAATACATGATCGATGTGGTTGGTAAAAACATTAAATCGACTGTAGGGGCTTTACTCATTTTGTTATTGGTTGGCTCTTTGGCTGGCACTTGGTTGATCAGTGGGATTATCCCCTCTTTAATTTATGGGGGCTTACAAGTGTTGAGTCCTCAAGTATTTCTGCCTG
>CAXIDD010000826.1:0-1912 GCA_964021975.1 uncultured Saprospirales bacterium
CGTAAGCACGATAATGAAATGGCCGTCTACCGCAGTCAGGAGGAAACAAACCGACAAATGATCATTCGTTTCAGGTTGTTTAATGATGGCTTAGGTTTTCGATACGAATTTCCAGAACAGCCCAACCTTTCTTATTTTGTAGTAGCAGAAGAACGGACTCAATTTGCTATGACCGGAGATCACCTGGCTTTTTGGGTCCCGGGCGATTTTGATACCCAAGAATATGATTTTACGACCTCGCGTCTATCTCAAATCCGGGGCTTAATGCCCAATGCCATTACGGGTAATGCTTCCCAAACACCTTTTTCGCCAACTGGTGTCCAAACGGCATTGATGATGAAGACCGATGATGGAATGTACATTAACATTCACGAAGCAGCCTTGGTCGAATATTCTTGCATGCACCTGAATTTAGATGATGCCAACTTGGTGTTTGAATCCTTCTTGACTCCAGATGCTATAGGCAATAAAGCCTATATGCAGGCGCCTGCCAACACGCCTTGGCGGACCGTAATCGCTAGTAAAAATGCGGGTGATATTTTACTTTCTAATATTACTTTAAATCTTAATGAGCCTTGTGCTTACGAAGATGTATCCTGGATCAAACCAGTGAAGTATATTGGTGTTTGGTGGGAGTTGATCACAGGAAAAAGCTCTTGGGCTTATGCAGATGTACCAAGCGTAAAATTAGGCGAAACTGATTTCACAAAAGTTCCTTCCAATGGTCGGCACGCTGCCAATACAGCTCATGTGAAAGACCACATTGATTTTGCCGCTGAGCACGGCTTTGACGCTGTCTTAGTCGAAGGTTGGAATGAAGGTTGGGAAGATTGGTTCGGAAAATCCAAGGATTTCGTTTTTGATTTCTTGACTCCCTATCCTGATTTTGATGTGGTGGAATTAAGAGATTATGCCAAAAGCAAAGGCGTACGGATGATGATGCACCACGAAACATCAGGTTCGGTACGCAACTACGAGCGCTTTATGGACCAAGCTTATCAATTTATGGCCGATAACAATTATAATTCTGTGAAAAGTGGTTATGTAGGTGATATTATCCCACGAGGAGAGTATCACTATGGCCAATGGATGGTCAATCACTACCTTCACGCCGTCAAGAAAGCCGCAGATTACAAAATCATGGTGAATGCACACGAAGCAGTTCGGCCGACTGGACTATCTCGGACCTACCCCAATTTGATTGGGAACGAATCGGCCAGAGGAACAGAATACGAGGCCTTTGGAGGTAGCCGCCCTGATCATACAACGATCTTGCCTTTTACCCGCTTAATTGGCGGTCCAATGGATTACACGCCAGGTATTTTTGAGCCCGACGTTAGTGAGTACAATCCAGAAAATGACTCTTGGGTACGCACGACCATTGCCCGGCAATTGGCTTTGTATGTGACGATGTACAGTCCCCTACAAATGGCAGCAGATTTACCGGAAACGTATCAAAAACACTTGGACGCTTTTCAGTTTATCAAAGATGTAGCACTGGACTGGGATGATACCAAAGTACTGGAAGCAGAACCTGGTGACTATATTACGTTCGCTAGAAAAGAAAAAGGAACGGACAATTGGTTTGTAGGCCGGACCAACGATGAGGTCGCCCGAACTTCTATGATTAATTTCAGCTTTTTACCGAAAGGGAAAAAATACATTGCTACAATTTATGCAGATGCAGCAGATGCACATTATCGGGATAATCCTAAGGCATACAAAATCACGAAGTATCAAGTAGATCAAGATTCTAAATTGAATCAGGCTTGTGCACCAGGTGGCGGCTATGCCATCAGTATTATAGAGGCAGCAAATAATGGTGCCTTAAGAGGCTTGCCTAAACTATAACTTGATAAGGCTAATTTATAGAAAAGGTGGATTTAGAATAACTAAATCCACCTTTTCTATA
>CAXIDD010000827.1:0-1910 GCA_964021975.1 uncultured Saprospirales bacterium
AAAATTAAATTCTATTTATTAGTATCAATTGGACTTTTGTGCTCCCTTGGCTTAACTGCTCAAAAGGCAGGTTTCTATGTCAACCAAAAATATGCCCAGCATCTGGAATCCAATAGAACGACTGGACGTGCTGAAGTTGCTTTTTTTGCCCTTCAAATTGAGCAAAAAGATTCCAGTTGTCTCAAGCTTAAAGAATTTAAAAGTATCGATTCCACTAGGCTTATTTATGCCAATCGATTTTCGGAAGAGCAGTACTGCTGGCAACCCAGTCTTGGGAAATATATTGCACCTTGTAAGCGGCCAAAATCGGAAGGCTTATTCCGGCATCAACATACAGAAGGTGAAAATTGGCTTGTCTTCCAAGTTGATGATCAAAGCCTTTTATTAAAACGTTGCGGCTGGGCTAGAGCGAAAAACCAGTTTATACAGGCGGATTCCAGTCGTTTCTTTCGAAAGTAATGAGCTGCTTATTGATGAAAAGCTAAAAAGTGCTTTATCACCAATTCTGGTGCTTCCGTTTGAGGATAATGCCCAATTTTGTCTAGGAGAACTACATCTGCCTTAGGAACAATTTTTTGGTAGTGCTCCGCCAAATGACGACCCGATACTGGATCTTCTGGACCATTAATCAAGCGCATAGGCATTTTACTTTTGAGTAAGGCATTTTTCCATCGATCTGCAAATTGTTTTCGATCTGCCATGTACCGGATAAGTTTGTGAAAAATATACTTGCCACTTTTCTCTTGAATGAGGGAAAAGAATTCGTCAATTTCCTGATCACTTGCCTGCGTCTCCGGACCAAAAATTTGCGCAAAATTTTTCGCCAGCATAGCCCGGCTTAGAAAGGGCGTCAATAAAAAACCTAGCGGACTAATCAGCGCTTTTTGAATAGGTCTAGGTTGATGAGCTGCTGGAAATAAACCACCATTTAAAAAGCAAACCGATTGGATGGAGCCTTTGGAGGTGTTTTTTGCTTCCAACTGTCGAGCAAGGAGTTCCTGAGCCACAGAGACTCCGTAATCATGTGCTAAGATATGATACTCATTTATCTTTTTCTGGCTTAGTAATTCTTGGACTAAATCGGTTTGATCTACTAGCGAATATTGATAGTTACGTGGTTTGTCAGAAAACCCAAACCCAATAAAATCCGGTGCTAAAAGATGGAAATGCCGACTAAGCGTCGGCCAAATTTTCCACCAATCCCAGGAAGCAGTTGGAAAACCATGGAGTAAAACCAAAAGTGGTTTTTCGCTAGGGATCTCTTGATAAAAAATCGTATGTTTTCGATATTCAAAGTAGGCACCTTGTTGATGCCATTGTGTGAGTGTCTGCATTGAACGCGGCTTTATGCCCGTAATTTAAGGAAAAAACGATACCTTACTTACCTAAATTATGGTTTGTTTTTAAAACCATATAAGGTCAACTAAAATATCCGTTTACTGTAGAACAACCCTATAGGTCATATGCACAAATTTCAACACCTCCGCCAACAATTCCCCGCATTGCAACGTCAGCACAATGGGTCAAATTTAGTCTTCATGGATGGTCCTGGTGGGACACAAGTACCTCAATCCGTTATTAACGCAGTATCGGGTTATTACAAGACTTCTAATGCCAATTTGCACGGGGCATTTATTACCTCGCAAGAAAGTGATGAAGTGTTGGATGCTTGTCGGTCGAAAATGGCTGATTTTTTAGGAGCTGAAGGGCCACATACCATCTCGTTTGGTCAAAACATGACGACCCTTAATTTTGCTTTGAGTCGAGCTATGAGCCGCACTTTGCAGCCTGGTGATGAGGTCTTAATTACCCAACTGGACCACGAAGCAAATCGTGGACCTTGGTTGGCTTTGCGGCAGCACGGGATCATTGTAAAAGAAGTCCGCTTACTGTCCAATGGTTATCTGGAT
>CAXIDD010000828.1:0-1905 GCA_964021975.1 uncultured Saprospirales bacterium
CCTAAATAAAATCCTTTGATCCGATGTTTACGTTGTGGTGCTAAAATCCAAATAATGAAGCCTGCAATTCCAAGCCAAAACAAGACAAGAGCTAAGAAAGTCCAGGTGCCAGCAGTGAAGCTATTGCGCATGTTTTTCCAAAAAGCAATTAAAGGAAAAACATCTAAAGCGATGATCTCGTCTTTGAGTTGGCCTTTCACGAAAGCTAAATTTTCCTGAATTTCTTTATCCTTAGGTGCCAGTAATAGCGCCCGTTCATAGTTGAGCACACTTTCTCCCATTTTATCCAGGCGATAATAACAGTTCCCTAAGTTATAGAAAAGTGCTTTAGATTGATAGCCTTCCGTTATCAACTGTTCGTATAATTGGCTAGCTGTTTGAAAGTCTTGCTGTCGAAATTTTTCATTGGCAATTTGCAAATCCTGATTTTGGGCCTTGGCCAAAAAGGATAAAAGACTAAAAGTGAAAATGAGTACCAGATGAAGTGTAAATCTAATTTTCATAATCAATATTGTTATTCTTAACGGCAAATATATCTAAACGCTTTTGTGGTTTTTTATCCAACAGCCACTGAAATCCTTTTAAACGTAGATTGTCATGGTCAACTTCGGTCATTGGATATAAGACTGAATTCGGTTCCTTCAAGAACTTAATGACATCAATTTCGCCCTCTTTAAAGAAAATCACCATTTTACTACAAGCAGATTGGTCTACTCCTATATAAGCTCCGTTATCATCCTTTACATAATAAACGGTCTCTGCATTGCCCTCCACTCGAAGTCGGTCTAATTCCCCGTCTTTAAAAAAGGCAGTGATTACCTTGCCTTTAATTTGACTAAAAAAGATCCCATCTTCTTGAGTGATAATAATGGCATTATCGACTAGAATTATTCTATCAATCTCTCCATTAGCCATTTGAATAGCGATGGAGTCTGCCTTAAACTGAGTAGAATCTGACCAAATTACAGGATCCCCAAAAAGTTGAAACATTGAATCCTGAGAGTTGTAGACCATAGAATCTGACAAACCTTGGAAATCACTTTTATAAAAACGTACATCATTAAAAGCACTAAGAATCCTATTTGAATCTAAGCCTGTTGTATCCAATTGCCTAGAAATCAATGTATCTGATGCTAAAAAGAGGGAGTCTCCATCTTCAAAAATAGAAATCAGTTCCGGCCGACCTAAAGGACCACCCATAGATTTCAAATAATCTACATCCTGCTGATATAAAGCAGAATCTGTCCGGATAGCAATATTGGCAGAAGTATCTTGCCAGAGTACATTTCCCGTAGCGATACCAAATCCAACTTCCTGGTCAAAATTCACTTTATCAGCTTCCAAGATTTGATTCTCCTCTCGAATAACCGCCCTACCCGTAGTTCCATAAATATCTTTTTGCGCATTGTAGTAGATAGATTCTGCGCCTTGGATATCTCTTTTTTCATCTTTAAAAAAGGCATTACCAATGAGGTAACTTTCATCCGTTAATTCATAATAACGGATGGTGTCTGCTGTGGCTATCCGATTGGAATCTACGACCTGAGCGTTACCAAGTAAAGTATACAGTTGTTGCTTGTTGTCTAGACGAATAATTTCGGCCGTTGCCCTTCGGTCTAATTTCTGGTACTGTGCGTTCTGCTGAAATTGTGCTAAGTCATTTCCTATATCATAAAACCCCGCTTCGGTATAAATGTCACTAGAGTCTGCAGTAATTAAAGTTGGGCCAAGAAAATAAACAGTTTCTAGAGCTAAACTGTAACGTAAGGTATCTGCCCGCAGATAAAAATCGGGATCGCTGACTAATACACTATCCTTAAAATAGGCTGCTTCTTCGTCAACGTAATAATAACCTCGCCTACTACTCAATTGGGTAGAATCATTCACTAGCGTAGCACCATAATA
>CAXIDD010000829.1:0-1900 GCA_964021975.1 uncultured Saprospirales bacterium
CTGGCCGTAGAGCTGATCGAACCTAGTAAGGTGCCAAAGTGGTATTTTCGCTATATGCTGGTTTCCGCTTTGGCACCTATCTTAGTTAGCTTAGTATTTTTTGGAATTTATGGTGTGCCTGATTGGGTACTAGGTAACTAATTTTAGCTTTTCTTAAAATCAGCTGGTGCCGTATAGCGCTTAATAAACGCTTCCATTTCATCAACCATTAAAGGAGAGCCCATCACTACCGTAGAACGTTGGTGGAGTTCTCTTACTTCTAAGTCTAATATTCGATTTAATTCGCAGTCCAGTGCACGGCCACCTGCTTGTTCTACAATATAGGCAATTGGGTTACATTCATAGACAAGCCGCAATTTTCCTTGTGGATGTTTGCGCGTATTGGGGTATAAAAAGATACCACCTTGGAATAGAATCCGATGGATATCTGAAGCCATAGAGCCAATGTACCGCAATCGTAAATTCATCTCCGAACATTGGTCAATATAACGCCGCATACCCACATCAAATTTCAAGTAATAACCTTGATTAACGGAGTAATAATTCCCTCGATCTGGAATTCGAATATTTTGATGGGATAGACAAAACTCTCCAATACTGGTATCCAAAGTAAAGGCATTAACTCCATTACCAGTGGTATAAACTAGAATAGTAGAGGTGCCGTAAAGCACATAACCTGCAGCCACTAATTCTGTTCCTAATTGGAGGAAATCAGAGAGCTGAACTTCTGAGTCGTCTGGACTTTTTCGACGATAGATACCAAAGATGGTTCCTACCGAGACATTGACGTCAATATTTGAAGAACCGTCAATGGGGTCAAAAACAACTACGTATTTAGAGTCTTTCCCTACCACCGCTGGAATAGGAATAAAGTGCTCATTCTCTTCCGATGCTACACCACAACATTCACCACTGTTTGCCAGGCAGTCAATAAACTTTTCGTTGGCATAAATATCTAGCTTCTGGACTTGATCGCCACTGGTGTTTTCAACATCGGCTACTCCTAGGATATTCAGGAGACCCGCTTTGTTAACTTCTCGATTGACAATTTTGGAGGCTACTCCAATATCCCGTAATAAGTTGGTCAATTCACCCGAAGCGTAAGGAAAATCTTTTTGACGACGAATAATGAATTCATCTAAGGTTACAATCCTGTTCATTTTTGTGTGTTAATGGTTTTAGTAATACTAAAAAATTGAAAGGTGTAGTCGTTGGCTTTTACTAGCCTTACTAAATACCAAGCCAATTAGATTGGTAGGAATCTACGTTCAAATCAGCTGGTCTTGGTATTAGTTTAGGGATATACCTAAATTTAGCTCATTTTAAGACTTAGAAAAATTTTTTTGAAAATAAAGGTAAACTTGTAGCGTATTTTTCAACTTTACCTGCTTAATAGTAGTTTTGTAGATACAAAATAATGACTTGCCGTTTTGGTGATAGCGTAAGCGTTAATAAAGAGCACCAAACTGGGAAACCTACTCAAACCGCGGAATGAAAGATCTGGCAGTACTCAATCAATATTTTATTAAATACAAATGGCATTTCCTTTTTGGAATTCTATTTGTTTCCTTGTCTAATTTTTTCCGGGTTTTACAACCACAAATGATTCGGGAAGCTTTAGATTTGGTCATCAACAACGTCGGCTTGTATGATTCTTTTCGAGGATCCTCTCTTCAGAATGAATACTTTGGCATGCTTGGCCAACAACTACTTTTCTTTGGGGGCTTAGTTTTATTACTGGCCTTGATGATGGGCCTGTTTATGTATTTTATGCGGCAGACCATTATTGTGATGTCTCGATTAATTGAATATGATCTGCGTAAAAAGATCTTTGCGCATTACCAAGAGTTGGATTTAGGATTTTACAAAAGGAACAATACCGGAGACTTGATGGCTCGGA
>CAXIDD010000830.1:0-1896 GCA_964021975.1 uncultured Saprospirales bacterium
CCAGATCGAACTCGTATCCAAAGATCCTTTAAACACCTCTAATGTCAAGCGAATTGCGGCAATCACAATACCAGAGAACAAAGTAGCTAAGGCACCTTTGTAATTGATTCGACTAGAGAAAATCCCCAAAAGGAATACGGCTGTAATCGGTGGAGCGATATAAGATTGTACATTCTGCAAATAACCATAAAGTGCGCCGTCTGCCAAACGCTCAATCACGGGTACCCAAAGTATACCCAATACGACCACCACTGCGGTAGCAATACGTCCAACACGAACCAATTGCTGCTCATCAGATTCTGGCCTCAATTTTTTATAAATATCTACCGTAAATAAGGTGGAACAACTATTGAAAACCGATGCCAATGAGGACATTAATGCGGCCATTAAACCTGCGGCCACTAAGCCACGTAAACCTGCTGGTAACACGTACATCATCAAGGAAGGGAAGGCCTCATCTGGTCGATCCCACATCAACTCTCCACGCATCTTCAAAACCAAGGCAATAACCCCTGGAATCAAGAAGAGAAATACAGGCATCAACTTTAAAAAGGCTCCAAAGATACTTCCTCTACGACCTTCCTTAATGTTTTTAGCGGTCAAAACCCGCTGTACAATTACCTGATCTGTACACCAATACCAAATCCCTACAATAGAAGAAGACAAAACCAGCCAGTGCCAGGGATATTCTGGATCATCCATCGAACGCCACATATTCATGTATTCCGGTCCTACGGTCTCGACTACTGAATTCCAGCCGCCAGCTACTTGCAAGCCCATAAAGGTCAAGGTAGCTGCACCCAATACTAAAACGACGGCTTGTAAAGTTTCGGTGTAGACTACTGCGCGCATACCGCCTAAAATCGTATAAATTCCGGTAAGGATGACGGTAATCAAGGCTCCGGCCATAAAGGAAATACCCATTAAAGTTGAAATGACAATCCCTCCTGCATATAAGGTTACAGACACTTTGGTTAGTACATAAGCGGCTAAGCTAAATAAAGAAAGAAACCACCGCGCTCGAGGACCAAACCGTTTTTCCAGAAATTCGGGCATCGTAAAGACGCCACTTCTTACATAAAAAGGTAAAAACAACCACCCTAAAAGGACGACCACCCAGGCATGTAATTCATAAATCAATAAAGGAAACTTATCTCCCGCTCCCGAACCAGCTAATCCAACCACGTGTTCGGAGCCAATATTTGAAGCAAAAATAGAGGCCCCTACTACAAACCAGCCCATATTCCGGCCAGCCAAAAAGTAATCTTCTGAAGTTTTTTGCTTTTGCATAATTACCCAAGCTGCAACGCCGAGTAGCAAAATAAAATAAAGGGCAATCACAATCCAGTCGAGGGTAACAAAATTCGATTCCATAGGTCTTAATAGTTTAGTGAACTGTAGTTTTGACAACGATCTTTTTGAAAATTTCAAAAATTGAATATAGTGTAACTTGGATTACACTGTTTTCAATAAGCAAGAAAGCAAATAAAAATTGTTATCTATGAAATATGGCCATAAAAAATTACTCTTTGTTCTATATTTCCATACCTTAATCAAGCTTTGTACTTTTGGACACTCAATAATTTTAACTAACAATATTCATAAATTTAGAATCTATGAAGAACGATCGTAGAAACTTTCTACAAGTCACTGGAAAAGTGGCTGCTGGAGGATTACTCCTGCCACATTTAGCATGCAGTAATACTTCTAATGAAAACACAGATAATAATACAGAAACCGAAACCGTCATGGCTCCTGAGCAACTTGATCAATTTGGCATCCAATTATATACTCTCAGAGATGCTATGCCTAAAGATCCCAAAGCGGTCCTTAAAAACATCGCAGATTACGGCTATAAACAAATAGAGGGATACGAACACGATAAAATGGGCATCT
>CAXIDD010000831.1:0-1893 GCA_964021975.1 uncultured Saprospirales bacterium
GTTTAAAATTAAACTCATCCATAAAAAAGAGTGCCATGAAGATGAGCCAAATTGCATAAGCATCTTCAAAGTATTTAAACCAAAAATCTAGAGAGAAAAGTTTCTTTTCCTGCTTTTTCTTTTAAACTCGTTACTAAGACCAATTTTGCAACTCCAATAAATTGCCTTCGGGATCCCGAGCGTAAACGAAGGTAATCTGACCAACCCCTTCTACTTTGCGTATCGTAATTTTGCCGTTGGCACTTCCGCCATGTGCTTTTACTTTGCTAAGTATTTGTTCAACATCGTCCACTTCAAAAGCAAGATGCCCAAAGCCACGTTGATTCGGGGCAATGGGTTCTTGAGTTATAACTTGCTTGTATTGATAAATTTCTAAAGTAGGTCCTTGATTACCGTGTCCTGGTAAACGGAGGTGTGCGCCTTTTAGGTGAGCATTGGGCACACCTGTCCCTTGTGAGAGCCAGTCCCCAGACTGATTCCTGACCGGTGGTACTAATTCACATTCGAACACCTTGCAATAAAAGTCAACCAATTCCTTCCAGTCTCTAGCAATGATATTGGTATGGGCGTAACGCATGAGCTTTTGATTGTTTATTTTTTATCCGCATTCTCCACTTCCTGCAAACAGTGAATCAACCAAGGCACATTGTAAATATGTGTCCAGCCGAAGACTCGTAGTCCTTGGGTTGGGCTCCAATTTTGGACCCAACGAGCTCGAGTATCAAAGTCTCCTTTCTTTGGTAAATGAGAAACACTTTCTATTGCTTCTTCTATCATTTTTTGATTACCTAAATCTTCAAATGATTTAGGCAATTGATCTGTTTTCAAAACTTCAGCTCTTTTTAGGGCTTCGTTTAAAAAGCTTTTTTCTTTGGTAAACTCGTAGCCTAATAATAGACTGTGGATAGTCGCTAAATAAGATTCATACTCATGATTATACGGCGGATTGTCCCGGACGGCTCTTGCGTGCCGAATTAATGCCTGACGTACGCGTTCATCTTTGGTTAACTGGTAGTATTTATAAAGCCCATGAGAAGCATAAACTTGGGAATAACCATAGCGATCAATCACTAAATTATCGTACTGATCTGGTCCATTTTGAAAATCTAGCATCAATTGTACCCGCTCTTCGAGTTCTTTGCCATATCGAGGATCCTTGGTTGCATCCCAGGATTCTGCTAAATTCCAAACGGAAAGATAAAGTCGACGCCCCGTTAGACCGTGGTCCCCCCAAATCCTGCGCAGGTAAGAATCTGAGGTTAAGCGGGCTATGTCTAAGCCTCGATGATACCCAGACAAATGGTAAGAGGCGACCCAACCTTTTAGCCAAACATGGGCACTCAAATTAGCGACCCAATGCTGGCCAGCATGGCGGCGTCCAATTCCAAGATAGGGTGTTGCTTTAGATTCTTGCGCTTTTGACTTCCAGAAATCCAAAGACTCATTGGTGTCTCCATAATACGTTTTTTTAACTGGCCAATGGATATTATCCACATCCATCGTATGCCTGCTCATTGCCTCGGCCGCGTGATAATACTTCGCATCTCCAGTCCGCATAAATTGTAGCCAATACATAAAATCAATGGCCGGTTCATTGTTTTGCCAACGGAACCACTCCCCTTTATAAAAAACATTTAGTTGATCTCCATAATCGAACATCCCGTACCAAGGTTCCCAATTTTGGTTGAATAAATTCCAATCAAATTTGTAATCTAAGGAACGTTCAAAATCTAAATGCTCCTCGGATCTCGGTGCGAACTGGCCAAAAACCTTACTTTTCGCATAAGTTTCCGGGCTAGCGTGTGGAGCGGGAGGATTTAAAACATAATCCATAGTCCGTTTAAGCGTTGGCTCAGCTGTTTTTGCTGGATGAAAATACAGTACCAATTCGCT
>CAXIDD010000832.1:0-1876 GCA_964021975.1 uncultured Saprospirales bacterium
AATTCGGTTAACTTTTCACACAATACACTAGAAGGAATGAAATTAGAGCATTTGCTTAGCCACCATATTTTCAGTAATGACTTGTCCATCTAGTAAGCGAATAATCCGGTCACCAAATTCAGCACAATACTGAGAGTGGGTTACCATGATGATCGTTGTCCCAGCATCATTGAGATGGACCAGTGTCTTCATTACATCATTTCCATTGGCGCTATCTAAGTTTCCAGTAGGCTCATCCGCAAGAATTAGTTTGGGTTTATTGATAACGGCTCTGGCTACGGCTACCCGTTGTTGCTGTCCACCAGATAATTGCTGGGGAAAGTGTTTTTGCCGGTGCATCATATTCATTTGCTTCAGGGACTCCTCTACCCTTTGGCGACGCTCTTTAGCGGGTACTTTGGTGTAGATCAGAGGCAATTCTACATTTTCATATACCGTCAATTCATCAATTAAATTAAAACTTTGGAAAATGAATCCAATGTTTTCTTTACGCAGCTTGGAGCGTTGTCTTTCGGAAAAATTAGCCACTTCATGGTCTAGGAAATGGTACTCTCCACCCGAAGGACTATCTATTAGTCCGAGGATATTGAGTAAAGTTGATTTTCCGCAACCGGAAGGCCCCATAATGGAGACAAATTCTCCGGGTTCGATACTAATGTCTACTTGATTTAAAGCCGTTGTTTCTACCTCGTCGGCACGGTAAACTTTAGTGAGTCCTTTTGTCTTTATCATATTGTTAATAGTTTGGTGATTTTATGGATTTTTGGTGTTGAGTTTTAAAAAATTTGGGTGATTTTATATGTTGAAACAGTCGGGTGATTTTTCCAGTTAAATATCGCTATTGCTTGAGTACCAATTCATCTTTTTCTTCGTAGGAATCGTAGCTAGAAACAATGACAAGGTCTCCATCATTCAAGCCTTCAAGTACTTCGTAATAATTTGGATTTTGACGGCCTAAACGAACGTCTCTTCTTCTGGCTACTTGTCCTTTGGGGTCCACTACAAAAACCCAGTTTCCGCCAGTACTTTGAAAAAAGCCTCCTTTCGCGAGTAGTCTTGCTTGAGTTTCATCACTTAGGGAGAGTTTTAAGGAAAGCGATTGTCCACGCTTGATGTTGGTTGGTGCCTCATCTACAAAGACTAAATCTACTTCAAAATTCCGGTTGGTGACTTCTGGATATATTTTTTTGATCTGTAGTTTATACGTTTTACCATCAAGCGTTAGGGTGCCTTCTTGTTGGGCAAAAATCCTGGAAATGTAAAATTCATCGATGGTTGCGACCACTTTGAAGTTATCGACAATATCAAGTTGGGCAATCCGATCACCGCGATTGATGAGTTCTCCTATTTCAGCATCAAAGGAAGACAACTGGCCTGTAATTGGTGATCGAACGATCAGGTTATCGAGGCTGGCCTTCGCGAAATCTAAGTTTCGCTTCATTAGATCCAGGGAAGTTTCCATTTGATTCTGTTGCATTACTTCGTAGAGAGAATCCTTACTGATGGTTTGTGCTAATAATTTCCGTCGCCGCAATAGGTGTTCATATTCATCCTGGGTCTCTTCAAAGTCAACATTTGATAAGGCTCCATCTTTAAAAAGCTGACGATTGCGTTCGGTTCTTTTACCTAATAAGTCAATTTGATATTCAATATCAAGTGCAATTTCTTTCCGAGTCAGGCTTTGTTGCTCCAGTAAAATACTCTGACTTCTGATGGTATTAATCTGATCTACAATTCGAGCTTCCTGATTAAGTACATTGAGTTGTAAATCTGTATTGGAGAGTCTCAGAATAGGAGTACCTGCGGAAATCATTGTCCCATCTTCGATGAAAATCTCTTCCATTTTACCGCTTTCTAAGGCATCAATATATACTGT
>CAXIDD010000833.1:0-1872 GCA_964021975.1 uncultured Saprospirales bacterium
CTAAGTTATTCATTTTCGTTTTCTAGAGTACTACAAACCACTTATATTTGACTTGAAAATAAAATAAAGGATGCCACTGGTAACATTAACTACAGACTTTGGATTACATGATCCATATTTAGCGATACTCAAAGGTACGTTGCTTTGCGAAACTCCAGATCTTCATCTGGTGGATATTAGCCACAACGTTAAAAACTTTGATATAGTTCAGACTGCCTATGTTTTTAAGACCGCTTTCAAATCTTTTCCACCGGGGACTATCCATTTAATTACGGTGAATGACCTATCTACGGTCGCTCCGTCCTATTTGGTATTCAAGCAATTTGATCAATTTTTTATCTGCCCTGATAATGGGATTTTGGGCTTGATTATGGATAAGCATCAAGGAGCTGTTTATCGTATTGGAGCAATCCCTGACCTTGGCAATAAAAAGCAGATTGCCGTACTAATTAATAAGCTAATTCGGAAGGTACCTTTGGATCAGCTCGGAGAATTAACCGAAGAAGTTGTCCAACGGTTTACCTTACAACCTGTAATTAACAATAATCAGATCCGAGGGACCATTATCTATATTGACAACTATGATAACGCAATTAGTAATATTAAACGTAGCTTATTTGAACAAGTAGGGGCAAAAAGGCCTTTTGAAATCAGTTTTAAAAGGCACCCGTCTATAGAAACACTTAGTGCAGACTATGGCTCGGTAGAAATAGGAATGCCACTTTGCTTGTTTAATCAAGCTGATTATTTGGAAATTGCTATCAATATGGGCAAAGCAGCTTCTTTATTAGGGCTGCGCCTTGAGGAAATGATTCAAATTGACTTCAAATGATTCGCAGAATTGTAAAAATGACTTTTAAACCATCCGCTTGTTCTGACTTCCTGGTTTTATTTGAATCCAAAAAAAACGCAATACGTTCGTTCCCAGGCTGTCAGCACTTGGAGTTATGGCGCACTACAGAAAATGGAAATATTTTTATGACCTATAGTCACTGGCATTCAGTAGCTGATTTGGAAGCCTATCGACATTCAGCCCTTTTTCAGTCAACTTGGGCCGCTACTAAGGTGCTGTTTTCCGATCGCCCAGAGGCATGGAGCTTAGATTTAGCGAGCGAGGTGGAGGTCTAATTTAATTACAAACTACTTTTAGAAATTAATAAACTATGCAAAGTATTCAACTTGCAGATTATACCATTCCTATTGGGAATGACTTCAGCCCTTTAAACGAATTGATTCGAAACAAACAATACACTAAAATAGTAGTCCTTGTAGATGAAAATACAGCAGTGCATTGTCTGCCGATTTTAAAAAAGGAATTACACGCTATTTTTGAAATCATTCAGATTCCGGCTGGTGAGCAACATAAAAACATACAAACTTGTCAGCTCATTTGGACCCAAATGATGCAACTAAAACTAAGCCGAAAAGCTTTGTGTATCAATCTTGGCGGTGGTGTAATTGGGGATATGGGTGGTTTTTGTGCCAGTACTTTCAAAAGAGGGATGGATTTTGTACAGATCCCTACTACTTTACTTTCCCAGGTAGACGCCTCTATAGGTGGTAAATTGGGGATCGATTTCATGCAAGTCAAAAATAGTATTGGGGTTTTTAATAACCCACAAATGGTACTGGTCAATCCCGACTTCCTGAAAACACTCTCAAAAGCAGAAATTCGGAGTGGATTTGCAGAAATCATTAAGCACAGTTTAATCGCAGATGGGAAGGAATGGCAACGGATTCAAAAAATGAAAGTGCTAGAAGAAATTGACTGGACTAGTTTAATTGAGCCTTCTCTACAAATTAAAAAACAAGTGGTGGAAACGGATCCTTTTGAGCACGGACTTCGGAAAGCACTGAACTTTGGGCATACTA
>CAXIDD010000834.1:0-1864 GCA_964021975.1 uncultured Saprospirales bacterium
CTTATTTAGGTCAAAATCACCAACATTCACCCCAGTCCTGAAGGGAGTTTTGGTGATTTTTAGGATTTCACCTTTTAGGGTTGGGGTAAAAAATCTTAAAAATCACTAAAACGGGTTTTATAAGAAAGCCCTAATATAAAAAGTAAGTTAAACTTTAAATCGCACTGAGCAGGCATTGCTTCTATCTTTTTCAAATAGCAGGCATAGATTAAGAGTAAGTTTAAAATTGTCTTTTAAGACGATTACTGTCAAATTTAAACCTACTCTTATTTAAAAGACTTAAGAAATAAGTAGCCGAACTACGACCGCAGCCGCTCATCAAAAAAGTCAATGGTTCTTTGCCAAGCTAAACGGGCAGCTTCTCCATCATAACGAGGAGTGGTATCATTATGGAAACCATGATTCACATCCGGGTAAAGATGAGCGGTGTATTCTTTATTGTTGTCTTGTAATGCTTGAGCATAAGCTGGCCAACCCGCATTGACGCGTTTGTCAAAAGCAGCGAATTGTAGCATTAATGGTGCCTTGATATTCGGTACTTCTTCCGCACTGGGCTGGGAACCATAAAATGGTACAGCCGCTTTTAAATCCGGAACTTTTACCGCCATCATATTGCTGATCCAGCCGCCAAAACAAAAGCCTACTACACCAATATTGCCAGTACATTCTGGATGATTCTTCAGATGGTTGAAGGCAGCTATAAAGTCTTCAAGCATTTCATTACGATCCCTTTGTCTTTGTAAAGTACGGCCTTCATCATCAGTGCCAGGATAACCTCCCAGAGGCGTCAATGCATCTGGAGATAAGGAGATGAAATTCGCTAAGGCAGCTCTGCGACCTACATCTGCAATGTGTGGGTTGAGTCCTCTGTTCTCGTGTACAACGATAATGCCTGGAAGCTTTTTAGCATCACCAACAGGTCTCGATAATTGCCCTTTGATGGTTCCGCCTCCTTTGGGAGAATCGTATTCAATGGTTTCTGTATTTAGACGTTCATCCGTATTTTTTACTTGTACCTTGTCCTTATAATTGGGCATCAAATACTTTAGGATATAGGGCACCGTCAGGCCACCAACGGCATACATACTGAGCTTGTCTACAAAGGCACGACGGTCAATTTTACTGTGTACGTAATCGTCGTATAAATCGAATACTTCTTGGGAGATGATTGGCTTTTTCATGTTTTGCTTGAATTTAATGATGATGGTACTGTAGGCAAGATAGAAATTTTGTAGGGCATATTGCAGCAGTCTGTTGCCGATTTTGTCTGAATGATCCCCAAATTATCCTGCAACAAATCGTACCTTGTTCCTATATTATTGAAGAAAAACTTAAACAATGCAAAAAGGAAACCTTTTTATAATGCTATTGGCTTGTTGCTGGATGAGTAGCTGTATGGATACCACCCCGGAAACTCAAGCTAGCACTATCCAAATCGATTCTACTGATGTAGATTATTATTTATCCAACCTAGCTTCAGATGATTTCCTCGGGCGTAAACCATTCACGGAAGGGGAAACTAAAACCGTCGATTTCCTAGTTAGTGAGTTTGAAAAAATGGGTTTAGCGCCTGGAAATGGTGATAGCTACATTCAGGAAGTGCCCTTGGTTGAAATCACTGGCCAACCTGCTTTATCTATGACGCTAAAAGGCCCAGGTGGAAATGCAGACCTTGAAATAGGGAAGGATTACGTTTTTCATACTCAGCGGGAGCAAGCAGAGATTAACCTAAACGATGCAGAGTTGGTCTTTTGTGGTTATGGAGTGGTAGCGCCGGAATACAACTGGAACGATTACGCGGGCATCGATATGGAAGGGAAAATTGCTGTAGTGATGGTGAACGACCCAGGCTTTGCTAGTGAAG
>CAXIDD010000835.1:0-1853 GCA_964021975.1 uncultured Saprospirales bacterium
AGATAGTGCCGTAGGATTCGCGGGGTCACTATTATCATAAAAGTGGATTCCTTTTTGGAATTCATTGATTAATAAGAAGTTTTTGTAATAGTAAATTTTACCAGGTTGCTCTAAAGTTTGGGGTCCGAGGGGTTCAAGAGGACCACGCAAGTCTTCGGCTGTAATGTATACTGGATCATAACGGGTGTAAGTTTGAGTGGCATCGCATTCATCTTCTAAACAGCCACTCAGCATAAGGCCTAAAAAGAGGTAAGCAAAAGTTTGGAAAAGTCGGGATCGAGTCATAGAATTTCTTTGTTTGTTGTACAAAAGTAATCGGATTTGAATTTTCAACAAGCTAGACGAGGGAGACTAGATAAAGGTTGGGAATTTTACAAAAAAAATCAGGCAACATTAAAAATATTGCCTGAATCTATTGTAAATGTACCTATTGTAACCAACTTAAAATGCTTCTTACCCTCGCATTTCTTTGTAGGTATTAATAAGCCCATTGGTAGAACTATCGTGCCCTTTGACGGAAGCATCGTTTTCTAGTTCTGGTAAAATCTTTTTAGCCAATTGTTTGCCTAGTTCAACGCCCCATTGATCAAAACTGTAAACATTCCAGATAACGCCTTGTACGAATATTTTATGCTCATAAAGGGCAATCAGCATACCAAGAGTCCTTGGGTCTATCTTTTTAACCAAAATAGAATTTGTGGGGCGGTTGCCTTCGAATACTTTGAAGGGCACCAAAGTATCAATTGCCTCGGGATCCATCCCAGTTGTTTCGAGTTCTTTCCGCGCTTCTACTTCCGTTTTACCATTCATCAGCGCTTCGGTTTGAGCGAAGAAATTGGATAGCAATTTGACATGATGATCTCCAATTGGGTTGTGGCTTACCGCGGGGGCAATAAAGTCACAAGGAATTAATTTTGAGCCTTGGTGGATCAATTGATAAAAGGCATGTTGGCCATTTGTACCCGGTTCTCCCCACACAATTGGTCCAGTTTGGTAGGTCACTTTTTGTCCATTCCGATCTACATATTTCCCATTACTCTCCATATTTCCTTGCTGGAAGTAAGCAGCAAATCGATGCAGGTATTGGTCATAAGGTAGAATGGCTTCCGTTTCTGCTCCGAAGAAATTGTTGTACCAAATGCCAATTAAGGCCAATAGTACAGGGGCATTTTCAGCCTGTGGGGCAGTCCTGAAATGTTGATCCATCGCATGAAATCCACCTAGGAGGCTTTCAAAATGCTCAAAGCCAACGGTACAAGCGATGCTTAGACCAATAGCTGAAGTTAGAGAATAACGCCCCCCAACCCAAGGCCAGAATTCAAACATATTCTCAGGAGCGATACCAAATTTTTGCACGCCTTCCAAGTTAGTAGATAAAGCGACAAAATGTTTAGCCACTTCACTTTCATTTTTTGCAGCGGCTAAAAACCAATCTCTGGCGGTAAAAGCATTGGTCATGGTTTCTTGAGTCGTGAAAGTCTTCGACGCAATCATGAACAGCGTTTGCTCTGGATCTACTTTCTTCAAAGTTTCGGCCATATGCGTGCCATCTACATTTGAAACAAAATAAACTTCCATTCCCGGTTGCCAATAAGGCCGCAAAGCTTCAGTCACCATTACTGGACCTAGATCTGAACCTCCAATTCCAATATTTACGATTTGTTTGATGGGTTTTCCCGTATAGCCTTTCCATTGACCAGAAACTACCTTATCCGAGAAGGTTTTCATTTGGGCTAAAACCGCATTCACCTGGGGCATCACATCTTCGCCATCTACCTCAATGGGCGTATTACTTTGATTACGTAGAGCAATATGTAGGACTGCTCGGTCCTCGGTGGCATTGATCTTACTAC
>CAXIDD010000836.1:0-1840 GCA_964021975.1 uncultured Saprospirales bacterium
TAAAAGCTGAAATCCAATTTTATAAATGGTCCTAGGTGTCAACACAGAGACAGTAGTTCTGTTATAATTTGCACTATATTGCAAATCAAGAGTTGAATTATTGAGTTTTTGAATTTAAAAATTTATAAGATAATACTGTCCTATTACTTAAGAGAGGAGGAGTTGAGACCTTCTACACTTCTCCTCTTCTAAACTCCTACACCTAGCGTATTCCATATTACTTTATTACCTCTTTAGCTATAAGAACGGTTTAAATCAATAATTCAACACTTTATCAACTCAACAACAGCCAAATGGAAAAAAAGTACTTCGATCCAAAAGACTTAAGAAAATTTAAAAATATAACAGAATATCAAGAAGAATTTGGTAAAAAATTCTTTGATTGGTATGGGAGCGTAGTCGGTGGTGATACCGCCTTAACAGAAAGAGAAAAGTCACTCATTGCGCTTGCTGTAGCACACGCCATTCAATGTCCTTATTGTATCGACGCTTACACTTCTTCTTCTTTAGAGAAAGGAGCGGACGAAGAGCAAATGATGGAAGCTGTACACGTAGCTGCTGCGGTTAAAGCTGGCACAACCCTTGTCTACGGCGTACAAATGATGAACCACGTTGATAAATTGAGCATGTAGATTGAGAAAACCAAAACAATCTTTTTTACGTATCTGATTCAGATAAGCGCTTGAATTAAATACAATTTGCATTACAGGGCAATAACACAAACCAAAATAATGGGAGTTAAACAACGGACTAAATCACTAAAAGCAACTGGGAAAAAATTATCCAATACCTTTTATCAATTAGAAGTATTGAGTGGAAAAGACATCGCGGATGCGAAGATGCCCAAATTTGCGAAACAAATTGCAGACATCGGACATCAACCATTACGGCCTACCGGCATAGAAATCTTCCAGCGAAATATTGGGGAGCTGTGTAATCAAACCTGTGCACATTGCCACGTAGATGCTGGACCAGATCGGAAAGAAGAAAATATGGACCGCGCCACTTTAGAACGTTGTCTAGAAATCATTGCTTCGGTACCTTCGATCCATACCGTAGATATTACCGGCGGTGCCCCAGAAATGAATCCTCACTTCCGGTGGTTTGTAGAAGAGGTATCCAAATTGGGTAAAAAAGTAATTGATCGATGTAACCTCACCATCTTAGTAGCCAATAAGAAGTACCATGATATGCCGGCATTTTTTGCCAAACATCAAGTAGAAGTGGTCTCCTCCTTGCCTTATTTTTCTAAGTCTCGGACCGATCAACAACGTGGAGATGGTGTCTTCGAGGACTCCATTAAGGCACTACAAATGCTCAATGATGCGGGCTATGGAAAAGAAGGGACTGGTCTAAACTTACACTTGGTTTATAATCCGTCCGGAGCGTTTTTGCCAGCCTCACAAATGACCTTGGAAGCAGAGTTTAAACGTCAGTTAAAGAAAAAATTTGATATTGTATTTAATAGCCTTTTTGCCATCACCAATCTGCCCGTTAGTCGTTTCCTGGATTATTTAGTGGAATCAGGTAACTACGAAGAGTATATGCAGAAGCTCGTTGATGCCTACAATCCAACTACGGTAGACGGTTTGATGTGTAGAAATACCATTTCAGTTAGTTGGGATGGCTACATTTACGATTGTGATTTTAACCAAATGCTAGACCTAAAGGTAGCCAGTCCTATCCAACACATCGATGACTTTGATCCTTCTGTGAACGACCGGGCCATCGTGGTCAATCAGCATTGTTATGGCTGTACCGCGGGAGCTGGATCTAGTTGTGCCGGAGAGATCAGTTAAGCTTATGATTCAAGTTGATTTTTAAACCATATAAGATGCTA
>CAXIDD010000837.1:0-1829 GCA_964021975.1 uncultured Saprospirales bacterium
TTAGAAGGGAGAATATCCTTGGAGCCTCGAACAAGCACCGGTTGCCTTAACAACAACGGGTATTCGTTTAAAGGAGTGGAAAACCCAAAATGACGTCCCTCATCTACCTACTTTCTGGGGGAACTATACCAACTATCAGCAGCGTGACTTTGAAGAAATCACTTTGGCTCCTTATGGTTGTACAACGCTGCGGATTAGTCAGTTTCCAAGTATTTCTATTCGTTAAAGTTTCAAGCCTAATTTATAAGCCTCTACCAATATTTCATCTAAATCTGCATCTCCTTGGTTGGTTAAAATGATTGCCCCAACTTTCGTGCTTGGATTAAAAGCCATGATGGTTGCAACGCCTTCTTCACCACCATCGTGGCCCCAAAGATTATTATCTGCATTCATCACAAAGAGATGTAAACCCACTTCTGGATCAATAGAAGGAATTTGAGGCGTTAACATTGCTTGGATGGTGCTAGCCGATAATAAGTTGAAACTACTAGAAGGATTATCTACTACAAAGTTTTTTAGAAACTTAAATAAATCTTCGCCCGTTGACCGGAGACCACCATTCGGATAATCTGTAAAAGTATAGTGCCGTACAGCCTCAAAGTCACCTCTTTCATAATTGTAAGGACGCACAAGGGGGATATTAGATTGAATCGCTTCTTCTAAGCTCCAAAAAGTATGGCTCATTCCAAGTGGTTCAAAGATATTTGCCTTGCAGTAAGTATTGAAATCCTGTTTAGATATTTGCTCTACCAAAACGGCAATCAAAGCATTACCTATATTGGAATATTCGTGTACCGTACCTGGAGTAAAATCATGGTAATTTTGGGAAGCATTGTAAAATTGCCCTCCAGGCACCAAATAATCTTCAAGGAAATCATCTAAGGCAGTTGGACTGTCTTCTTCATAATAATATTGATCATCCAGCGCATCTCCATCTGCTATGCCAGAAGTATGCGTCAATAACATTCTAAAAGTAATGGCTGTATTTTGATTGGGCACCGCTACCTGAAAAGGTAAGTAATCATTGATTGGATCATCTAAGCCCAATTGGCCCGCTTCTTCTAATTGTAGCAGCGCCGTTGCCGTAATTACTTTTGAAACCGAAGCCAACAGGAACAGGTGATCCTTTTCCAGGGGTGTGGCTTGTTCTAAATCGGATTGCCCCAAGTAGTTTTCATATAAAGTCTGATCTTCTTTAAAAATCAGCACGGACATGGCAGGTATATTTTGAAAATCAACTTCATCTTGAAGGAATTCCTCAAATTCACTTAGGTTGTTAATATTGAGTTCTTCTTCCTTACAACTTGGAAAGAAAGTAATAGAGAGAATGGCAATTAGACAAAATAGGGATGTCTTAGACATATTTATTTTTATAGGAATACGCTCTAGGTTTCTCTTTATTGCATCAATCTTTTTTTGAGACTGTTTTTAGATGTAAAAGGCTCACCAATTCGATATAATCATCCTTCTACAAGTATTTCGACCTTCCATTTTCTTTATTATCAGCTTCCCTATTATTAACTTTTTTCATGGTATACCCAAATCCAATACCAGCTAATGGCCAAGTAATTAAACCGATCCATAGACTTTTTACAGTTATTGGATCTCCATCAAATAAAGGAAAAACAAAGGTCATAATGACAAACATAATGCCTCCCCAGATCAATCCGGTTTGAAGCCCACTCTTATTATCAAACAAATTGCTCATAGTGCCTTGTTTTAGAAGTCATTTGGATTTGTACTTTAAAATTAGCTTTAAACATGTTTGTCAATTAAAACTACATTCCTGTCTGGATCCATCATCATTATGATAGCGGGACCTATGGTCG
>CAXIDD010000838.1:0-1826 GCA_964021975.1 uncultured Saprospirales bacterium
TAAACCCTTTGTGCTGCACTTCTTGACGTTTCATATACAAAGTCTTGTCCTGATAGTTCCATACCTCTACACTCACTTTTTCTTCGGGCAAGAGCGTAGTATCTTCTAAAACAGGTGGCGGAGCAATACCAAAATCAAGTCTTTCTCCATTTTTAGAAAACTTTAATCGCCCATTTTTACTAATTAGCCAGCCTTCCGGCAAAAAAGTATCGGCCCGATCAGCGATTTTTTCAGGTGCACTACTCCCTTTATTCCAGTGGTAAAGATCAAAATAATCAATCCGATTTTCGGTGGTATCAAAGTCTGCCAAGAATGCGACTTGCGTCCCCTGACGATCAATACTCAATTGTTCGTAGGCTCCTTTTTGTTCATGGATGGCCAACCATTGTTTAGCATTGGTATCCAGGTAAAAAACACCAGGTTCTATCGCACCTTCGAACCCTTTTGAAATACTAGCAGCAGACGCATTTTCTTCAGCCAGTACATAGTCTTCTACAGCTGGCAAAATTGCCTGATTCCCTGTAGACATTTGATGGGCTACTAAGTCCGTACGTTCTTCTGCTTTAGTTGTGCTGTCCTTTTTAATTTCATTTTCCACCTTAAAAAACACCCAATCACTCCATTTTTCAGGTAATTGCACATTACTTGCACCAGGTACTTTGATGCTTGATTGATCTGCCAGCTTCAGGACAACCAAAGTATCTTTTGGTAAATCCTTTTTCTTTTTGCCATTGCGGCGCATCTCTTTGACACTTTCTTTATCTGGATGCAGGGTATAAATCAAAAAGCGATTATCAGCGGAGAATCTAGGAGCATCCGCACGCTGCATGGTTTGCGTTTTATCAGTTGTACCATCATAAAGACTTAGGGTAGGATTACCTGCCCCTTCTCCCGGTTCCGCGACGTAAGCCACCCATTTACCATCATTAGAAATTAACTGCCGATTGATTTGGTTCCAAATGGCATAATCAGCTGGTTCCAGGGCACGCTTCTGTTGTCCGATAGAAGGCGAAACGGCAATGACCAGGAATAAAACAATAAGTAAGTAACGGTTCATCATTTAAGTTTTAGTTGTGGAACTAATCCGACTATTAAAGAGTTGGTAACGAAAGTTGTTCAAATTTAGAGTGCATTGAGCAGAAATTCAAAGATAGTGGTTACTTTCATGCTTGGCGTAGGCATAACCCATAGCCTAAGCCGAACAATACATTCTTCAAACATAAAACAATGTCAACAATAGGCCAAACCATCTGGGAAGCGATCCAGGGAAAAGAGAAGAGTTACACCACGGGTAGCATCAACCGCGCTTTACTGCTCCTATCCATACCAATGATCCTGGAGATGGTCATGGAATCCCTTTTTGCAGTAGTGGATGTCTACTTTGTTTCTCGCGTTGGAACAGATGCCGTTGCGACGGTAGGACTCACGGAAACGGTAGTCACCATCGTTTATGCGCTAGCCATCGGGATCAGTATGGGCGCCACAGCGATGGTCTCCAGACGAATCGGAGAAGATGACCCCGAAGCAGCATCTGTAGCTGCTTTTCAAGCTATTCTGTTATCGGCCGTCGTTTCCATTATCATCAGTATTGTGGGCATCCTTTATGCAGAGGATATTTTGAGGATGATGGGCGGCAGCGAAAGTTTGATTGCTTCCGGAGCGAATTATACCCGGATTTTGCTAGGGTCTAATATTGTCATCACTTTTTTATTTCTTTTAAACGGGATTTTCAGAGGTGCAGGAGATGCTTTTATTGCCATGCGGGCTTTGTGGATTGCCAATATTTGTAACATCATTTTAGATCCTTTACTGATTTTAGGTATCGG
>CAXIDD010000839.1:0-1822 GCA_964021975.1 uncultured Saprospirales bacterium
ATGGCTTCTTGAGCAGTAGATTGAATCGTCCAAAGTAGGATAAAGAATGTAAAATATTTTCTCATAAAATCGTCTCAATTACAGGACTTCAAAGTGATTGACCTTAAAGTTGCAAAGCAACTTTAAGTATTTCCTAGAAATATAAACTTAAAAACGCGGACAAAATTATGCTAATTTCCAATAATAATGATGTGCAATGTCTTCTTTTCTAAAAAAGACCGTTCCTACGAACCTATTTTGCTTAATGATGTTAACTTTTCAAACACAAAAATTATGTTTGGACTATTTAAAAAAGATCCGGTAAAAGCACTTGAAAAGAAGTATCAGAAATTAATGGAAGAAGCCATGCACATCCAACGTGGTGGTGACATCAAAGGCTATGCCGCTAAAATGGCTGAGGCCGAAGAAGTGCAAAAAGAAATAGAAAAGTTGGAGGCGGAGAAGAAGTAAATTTCTTTTCTGGCATGCCTACAAAAAATAGATATATTAAAAAAGATGCGATCCGTATCACTTCTTTACAGATCGTATCTTTTTATATGATTTCATCAAACTCATTCAGCTCTTTTTCCTTTTGGGAAGCTAATGTGTCTCTACTCAAATCAGTCATTTGAGAAAAAATATCCGCTACTTTTTCAATGAAAGCTGGTGTTATTAAACGCCTGACATCCTGTACCGACTGGATAAAATCTCCCGTTCGGAATTTATAAGTCTGTTCAAGCTGTCCCTGCTCAAACTTTACGGAAAACCGGGTATCCATTTGAAATAGGGTAATCTTCCATTCTGGATGTTTAATTTCTCCTACTATTCTCATATCTTCTTTAGTTGTTTTGTATCGACGAATTCATTCGCCAGATTTTTTTTAGGTATTAGTTTTTATAATATGCTCACTTAATTTCTGATATATTTCTAAGATCATAGGATCATCTGCTAGCAATGCCTGATGGCGCTTTAAAGTATCCCAATCTCTACGTACTGCTGGCCCAGTTTGTAAGTCTTTAGCATGGCTGGATTCCAGTTTAAATACAGTGGTACGTATAATGTTTTGTAAAATATTTTTGGGGATACCTGCTTCATTTAAAAGGTCATGACTAATTCCTAATAAATGATTGATGAAGTTGTTAGCAAAAACCGCCGCGACGTGTAATTGTGCGCGTTGTGCATCGTCTAATCTGTATACTATAGGACTTAATTTTTGGGCTAAACCTAATAGTTTACCTTCCAAATAAACATCATTAGCAGATACACAAATTGGGACCTTAGTAAAATCTACCGCTATCTCCTTAGAAAAACTCTGCAAAGGATAAAAGACGCCATAGATTCTTGAAAATGAATTTAAAGCGGCTCCCGGAGTAGCCCCAGAGGTGTGCACTATATTCTCCTCGACACCTAGCTTACTTTTCAGCTGATCTGCAACTATTGGAATAGCTTGATCTGCAACAGCCAAGAGATAGAGGTCTGCGGTCTTAGCCAACACTCCGATTTCATTGAAAGGTAAGGCTCCTACCCTACTACTTAAAGCTTTGGCATTCTTCAAATTCCGACTGTAAACCTCAATGATCTCGGCGCCTGCATTCTGTAAAGCAGGACCTAAATGCCACGCTAATTTCCCAGCTCCAATTAATACAATTTTCATGAATTTTGGGCTGCTGCTTTAGTCCTTGCTCGAACGACCATACTCCAGCCCAACCCAAACATCATTAAGATTGATCCAATCCAGAAGAAATTGATTCCTGGAAATTCTATGGCTTGCAGTACAATCCAGTTGGAAGAGAAAGAATCGGTCGCCAATTCAAAAGGCACTTCCATGGATTGTGTCGATTTG
>CAXIDD010000840.1:0-1821 GCA_964021975.1 uncultured Saprospirales bacterium
TACCCTACACGCTGGAAAATATACCGCAACGAAGAAATTGATTTTGATAAAGTAAAACTTGGTCGTTTTATTTTAACAAAAGTAGGGAGTTGCAATTAATTGCAACTCCCTTTTTCTTGTAATTAAGTTTTCTATCCCGAGGTAACAATTTGAGTTTTAAAGATAAAAATTACTGAAGTATAGATTCATATTACGTAGTTTATAGGCTTCTAAGCAGATAAAAACGCATTTTTTACCTGATTTTCAGTAATTTTTTTTTGAATACCTTCTTTAGATAAAGTAACAAATAGGAAGTTTTTGTGATTGTAGAAAGGTAATATGTTTCCTATTTTTGAACTGTTGAAATAATTAAAAATTAAGTTATGGGTTGTGTTTCTTTAAATAAGTGTAAGGGTGATCGTATTATCAATTCTACGCTCATTGTGGATACAACTACATTTTAATTATTTTCAGAGATTGGCAGGAATGCCACAAATTTAAGGTCTAACATTCTTTAGAAAAGCCTCCAAGCAATAGCTATTTGGTGGCTTTTTTCTTTCAAAAAGGCTCTTTTATTAATTATTAATTATTTTCGTGGCAAACTAATTAATATATTATGTCAGAAACTCCTATATTCTCTCGCTTATCAGTATGGTTAAATGAAAATTCTTATCAGGTAGTATCAACTGATTTTACTAGACCTTGGGGTGGTTTTTTTGTTATAAATGAAGCACAGTCTGCTAAATTTATTGATGAATTTTTTCCAGAAGTAGATCGAGACCAAGTATTAGCTGGAGGGAAAATTAGTCCAAAAATATTAGCAGTAGCACCAAATAAACGCTTATCCTGGCAGTATCATTTTCGCCGGGCTGAACGTTGGCGAGTGCTGGAAGGTCCGGTAGGCGTAGCCATTAGCGAAACGGATGATCAGCCTGCTCCCGGCACCTATAAAAAGGATGATATTGTCGTTCTGGCGCAGGGTACAAGACACCGATTAATTGGTTTGGACAATTGGGGTGTAGTAGCTGAAATTTGGCAGCATACCGATTCAGAAATGCCTTCTGATGAATCAGATATTGTCCGGGTACAGGATGATTTTAAAAGGAAATAGCCTATTTTATAGTCTAGTTTTTAAGGCTACTCCTATGAATACCCTGAAAAAAAGGCAAGCACATTTTTTTCTATTTTGTCTGTTTATAGCGGCTTGGCCACTCTTTGCTCAGCCTAAGGTATCCTTAAGCGAACCTAACTTTACTGAATTTAAAAGTGCGGATGGATATCCGCAAGGCATTGTTACAGACATTCATCAAGACAAATTAGGCTTTATTTGGATTGCTACTGCAGATGGATTATTTCGATTTGACGGTTATAATTTCAAAGAATATCGGACCTCAATAGAGGATAAGAATACCATTCCCAGCAATACCATCACTCAAGTCCTGAGTGATAAAGCCGATAATATTTGGATTAGCACGGAAGGAAATGGCCTTAGTCAGTTGAATCGGAAAACAGGACAATTCAAACATTATTATGCCAGGAAAGAAAATCCAGGCACCATTCCAGATAATAATATTTGGAATCTTTGCCTTGACCAGAATGGCAGAATTTGGGCGGGCTCTAGATCAAATGGCTTATTTAGTCTGGATCCACAGACAGACAGTATACGCCAGTTTTTAACTTTAATAGACGATCAAAATAGCTTATGGAGCAATCAAATAACTGCTATTTGTCAGCTCTCTAGCGGTCTGCTCTGGGTGGGTACAGCAAAGGGAATAAACTTGGTAAATCCAAAACAGGAGAAGTAAAAAGATTAGAGGCTAGTAAAAGCCTGTCAAACCCAGA
>CAXIDD010000841.1:0-1819 GCA_964021975.1 uncultured Saprospirales bacterium
GGGGAAGTAGTGGCGATGAAACCTTATTAATGCTTGATGGCATTCCAATTTATAAAGCAGAGCACTTCTTTGGTGTCTTTAGCGCCATCAACAGCAATTATATTGAATCAACTACGCTATTTAAAAATACATTACCGGTTGCTTACGGTGGGAAAACAGGTGGAATGTTGCTCATGGAATCCAATGAGCAACAATACAACAGAACCAGCCTGCAAGCTGATATTAATCTATTAACCTCTTCGCTGGTTTTGAAAACCCCACTTTCAAATCGAGTAGCGTTTATGTTTAGTGGACGGACTACATATCAGGATGCTGCTTCAAATCCCATTTTTGATGCCTTTGATAATGATTTAAACCTTGCCACTGATGCTGGGACCTCTGGGTTTGCTAGACCTGATTTAATTGAAACGGTACCTTCTTTTCAATTTTATGATATCAATGCGAAATTGAAGTGGCAAATCAGTTCAAAGTCTAGCTTAGATCTCAATTTTTTTCATAGTAGTGATGATTTGTTAAATGAGTACGATAACTCTTTCTTTTCCAGAACAATTTTGAATCGACAAGTAGAAAATTCAGAATACTTTTCCAATGCAGAGCAATGGGAGAATATAGGCTCTAGCCTAAATTATCAATTGGATCTAAGCAACAGTTGGAATTTTTCCTCCAGCCTATATACCACTCAATATGAAAATAATGGTTTGATCGAATCTTCCTTATCTAGGGTTCGGCCTAGGGGGCCAGAACAAGAGATCTTTTCCTTTGAAAATAGCCAATACAATCGAATTTCAGACCTAGGTTGGCGGAATCAATTCAATAAAAAATTAGAGAACAATCGCAACTTGTCTCTGGGAGCAGAATTTATTCATCATGACAATGAGTTCAATTTGCAAGAAGAAGATTCCACTACTTTTGGTGGGCAGGATCAGGCTTATGAGTTTTCTCTTTTTGGTGGAATGCCAATTATTAACACACCAAGTTTCCACCTAGATTTAGGAACTAGAGCAACTTATTATAGTGGTACAGACCAGCTTTATTGGTCTCCAAGGTTAAGCCTTTTTTATCAGGTTCAGCCTGGCTTTGCTTTAAAAGGTGCGGCCGCTCATGCCAACCAGTTTGTACGAGAAATAGTACACGAAAATAGGTTAGGGCAAACCATGGATTTCTTCTTGTTGAGTAATGGAGCGGAATATCCGGTTGGGGTTTCTAATCAATTCATGTTGGGTACGAATGTTCAATTGGGTAAGTTTAACTTAGATGTAGAGTTATATCACAAGGATCACCAAGGCTTAATTGAGCATAGTCGGATTTTTGCAGGCTTTAGTAAGGATGAAGTTAATCCTGGCTTAAAACGGACTTATCGAGTCTTTGAAGGAGATGGTGTTACTCAAGGGATGGATTTATTGCTACGATACGAGCAAAATGGGTATCAAGGTTGGATCAGCTATACTTTAAGTAAGACGGACCATCAATTCCGTGAGCTTTTCAAAAATGAGCCATTTCCTTCCGAAGATGATCGAAGACATCAATTTAGCTGGATTAACGCCTATAAATTGGGCAAATTTAATTTATCTGCTAATTATATTTACGCCAGTGGCCGGCCATTCAGTAACCTTAGGGATTTGGACCGACCATCAGATATAAGAGATCAAAATCCTAATGATTTCTTTGAACGTTTACCAGATTATCACCGCCTTGATCTAGGACTAAGTTATAGCTTTAACATCGCCTGGACAGACTGCTCAATAGGTGTTTCTATGTTTAATGTGACCAATAATGCGAATGTAAAATATCAGCAATTTATTTATTCTATTCCCTTTCT
>CAXIDD010000842.1:0-1815 GCA_964021975.1 uncultured Saprospirales bacterium
TTTGGCTCGTTCTTTAATACTTGTATTTGCCCCAAAGCAGAAAGAATGGACAAATCCTCTGCATGATCTCGAACACCTTTTATAGCAACACTCTCAGCAAGTTCTAGCTTTCCTAACTCAGTATATAAACCCGCCAAATAAAGAATAGGCTCCAATGAAAGACCATCTAAGGGCCATCGAAAAATCTTTGGCATTTTGCAACAACATGAATATCAACACCCTACGGGTGGATACGATTAGTCCTCCAGATGATTTAAACCAATTGGAATATGCCGTTCGATTTAATCGTTTGGCAAAAACCTGGCAAGCAGCCGCAGATACTTGTCAAAAAGCAGGTGTAAAATTAGTCTGGGAATTCGAACCTGGATTTTGGTTAAATAAACCAAGTGAAATTTTGGCCATAGTAGAGGCCGTTGATCATGACAACTTTAAAGTTCTTTTTGATACCAGTCATGCCTATATGTGTGCCGTGATTGGTGCTAGACAAAATGGCGAGAAGGAAACGCTGGAAGGTGGAGTGGTTGAGTTTGCTAAAAAACTAAAAAGTCATATCGGGCATTTTCACCTGATCGACTCGGATGGCACTTTACATGATGAAGAAACAAGTACACACTCCCCTTTCGGTACCGGGAACATCAATTTTGTAGAAGTCATATCCGCGATCAAAGCAGAAGTTGAACCCTTAGATTGGTGGTGTTTTGATTTTTGTTTCTGTCCAACTACTGAAACGGATGCAAGGAAAGCAATTCCTTTTGTTGAGGAGGTAATTAGGCAAGTTTCGTAAAGTGGTTCAAAAAGGGCAATAACAAATTCGAAGTGCTAAACCCGTCTACTGCAGGTAGATTCAAATAGCTTCTAAAAAGAAGGGAAATTTCTGGGATTTGATATTTTGAGGGGTTTGCCCTATCTTTTATTAAATAATAGATTTTTATATAAAAAAGCTCCCAAGGGCCATACATTTTTAAAACTAATAATACCATAAAATGGGTTTTTACGCAGACTCTAAGGGGACAAAAATTTACTACCAAATCCGAGGAGCGGGTGAGCCTTTGGTCCTCATCATGGGATTTGGTGCAGACGGTGGTGTTTGGGAAAAGCACGTTGCAGAATATGAAAAACACTTCAAATGCATCCTGATTGACAATCGTGGGGTCGGAAAATCTGACCAACCTAAAGGTCCTTATCATACGGCGATGATGGCCGAAGATGTGATTGCGGTGATGAACCATGCTGGCATTGCACAAGCCAGCGTTGCAGGTATCTCAATGGGTGGTGCGATTGCCCAATCGCTGGTATTGAATCATCCTAAAAGGGTTCGATCTTTAGCGCTAATTAGCACTTGGCCCAAGTTCAATAATTATGCGAAAACGGTTTATGAAAACCTCAAAAAACTCAGGCGGACTAGTAAACCTGATGATTTTATGGAATTGCTACAACTTTGGATTTTTGCGCCCCCTTATTACCAAGCAAGTATGGATGATTTGAAAGCAGGTCAAGCGGCTGCGGCAAAGGATGCAAATCCGCAAACCCAAGCTGGATTTGAAGGACAATTAGATGCTTGTATTCATCATGATGTAGTGGATAGACTCCACGAGATCAAAGTACCTACGCTCATTACGGTGGGAGATATGGATATTTTCACGCCCCCTGCTTTTTCCAAAGTTTTGCATGAAGGTATCAAGGATTCAATTTACCTTAATTTCCCTACAGGTGGTCACGTACATCATTGGGAAGATTTAGAAAGATTCAACCAGGAGACCAGCGATTTTTTATTAAATAATTAGCTAGTAATCATCAAAGCATGGGAAAAATAAA
>CAXIDD010000843.1:0-1813 GCA_964021975.1 uncultured Saprospirales bacterium
TGCAGCTTTGGTAGCTGCAGCTATTGATCAAACTGGCAGCCTGCAAAGTGCGATGAGTATCATCTTGTTGACCTTCTTTTTAGGAGGTGTTTTCCAGATTATTTTTGGATTAATGAATATTGCCAGTTACGTGAAGTATTTTCCGTATCCGGTCGTTTCCGGCTTTATGAGTGGCGTTGGTTTAATTATTATTCTCCTACAACTTTTTCCATTTGCTGGGCTATCTAGCGCTAAGTCTACCTTAGCGGTCATCCAAGACTTTCCAAGATTATTTTCAGAGGCTAACATTCAAGCATTAGCCATCGGTAGTTTGACCGTAATCATCTACTACGTTTTCCCTAAAATTACAAAGGCTATACCGAGCGCATTAGTAGCCTTGGTGGTAGCCGCCCTTACTAGTTATTTCTTAAAACTCGATGTTCCCGTAATTGGTACGATCCCAGCAGGACTTCCAGCTATTCAAGTTGCTAGTTTTTTCTCGATAGATAGCAGTGCCTATAGTTTAATTTTGGAATATGCTTTGGTGCTTGCCGTGCTAGGAAGTATTGATTCGCTACTCACTTCTGTGATTGCAGATAACATGACTAAGACCAAACACAATAGTAATCGAGAGTTGATCGGACAAGGAATTGGAAATATGATTGCAGGCATGATTGGCGGTATCCCTGGAGCTGGTGCTACCAAAGGAACGGTTGTTAATATCAATGCAGGTGGAAGAACCCGGCTTTCCGGCATTCTGCATGGGGTGTTTTTATTGGCCATTTTATTAGGACTGGGGTCTTTAGCAGCGCATATTCCGCTAGCTGTTTTAGCAGGTTTATTGATTCCTATTGGCTTCAAAATAATTGATACAAAAGGCCTTAAACACTTATTGGCAGTACCAAGGGCAGATGCCGTTGTATTGGTCATTGTCCTATTGATCACCACTTTCGGTAGTTTGATCCAAGCCGTAGGAATTGGGGTTATTTTGGCTTCTCTTTTATTTATGAAAAAAGCAAGTGACATTGTCCAGGAACAAATGGAAGTCTCTCCGGTGGCAGATTTACTGGATGACAAACCCTGGCAAGATGAACTGGGCTTCTACGAAGCGTATAAGAACAAAGTTATTATCAAACACTTATACGGTCCTCTCTTCTTTGGTTTTACGTCTTTCTTTAAAGATGAAATCAAAAAATTATCTCCAGAAATCAAAGCCTTGATCATTCGCATGGATAGGGTCCCCTATATCGACCAATCCGGGCTTTATGCTTTGGAGGAAACTATCTTAGAATTGAATCAAAAAGGTATCGAAGTACTCTTAACAAAAACACAGGGACAACCGCTGGATAAATTACGTTCCATTGGGATCGTTCCTGATTTGGTACCTGAGCACGATCTTTTTGATTCTATAGAAGAGGCTTTTGATTATTTGAAAGGGAAGTTAAAAGAATAAGCTTATTCAAACTCAGGATGCAGTCTCATCTCTGTTTCTAAACGCTTTTTAATAGCCATTTCTTTTGGAGATAAAACAGTGGAGACCAAATCATTTTGCTCCAATTTGTCCGTTTGCAGATTATAAAAACGACCATCTTGGTAGAGTTTATAATTGGGCGTCTGGACAAATTGATTCCGGTATCGATTGACGTTTTTGCCCCATTTGGGATCATAATGGACAAAAGCAGTCTCCCTGTAGAATTTGGTTGATTCCCCTTTAAGCACGGGTAGAAAACTTTGGCCATCCGTTGAGTCGTCGGCGTCTACAATATCAGCAAAAGTGGCGTAAAAGTCACTAAATTCTACCAAGCCATCGTATTGTATGGTTTGCTCGGTCTGA
>CAXIDD010000844.1:0-1793 GCA_964021975.1 uncultured Saprospirales bacterium
ATTGATACACAAGTTGGGCTCGATCGAAGAAATCCGGAAACGTTCAATCCCTTCCACCTCATCCAAGGCCTGGATCAAATCAATGAAAAGGGCTTCTTTTTTGGGTCGAACGCCCTCAATCACTTCTGTTCCATTCCCAAAATCGCCAATATTAACGCCCGTAAGAACGATTTCCTTAACCCCCATAGCCGCAATTTGCTGAGCATTTTCTACAATGCTTTCTACGGTATTACTCCGGCTTTTACCACGGGCCAAGGGGATGGTACAAAAGGTACACTTATAGTCACAACCATCCTGTACTTTTAGAAACGAGCGGGTGCGATCTCCAAAGGAGAAAGCATTCACAAAACTATTGGCTGTTTTTACAGCTCCGGCATGCACCATTCCTTTACCTGGTGCTTTGGAGAGGTCATCGATGTATTCTAGAATCCGGAATTTTTCGGCGGCACCCAAAACCATATCCACACCTGGGATTTCGGCAATTTCTTGAGGCTTCAATTGAGCATAGCAACCAACAATTACGACAAAAGCTTGTGGTGCCTGGCGCAAAGCTTGACGCACAACTTTTCGGCATTTCCGATCTGCAAATTCTGTAACAGAACAAGTATTGATGATGTAGATATCTGCGCCATCTTGGAATTTCACTTCCGTATAGCCTGCATCCTCAAACATCCGGCCGATAGCCGAAGTTTCGGAATAATTCAACTTACATCCTAAGGTATAAAACGCGACCGTTTTTGGTGTTGCCATCTTTACAATCCAGTAATATCGATTCTATAATTCAATTTAGTCCGCAAAGATAAGCTATTTCCACTTTGTTTGCATCCATCAACTGTAATCTTGTTTTACAATCGCTTGAATACCATCTTGGTAGGAAGTTGGTTGGAAATCAAAATGCTTTTCGAATTTATCACTATTAAAGACATAATCCTGTTCATTTTGGTACATCATTTCCTTTATTTCCCTCATGACGGGCATAAACAGGCCTAGAATACCCACCATCGTTCGGCCAGCTACCCTACTTTTCGCTTTCACGCCTAAAGCGGCCGCGATTTGCTCAATCCACTCTTGACCAGTAGGCGGATTCTTAGCGGTAGGCAGATGCCAAACTTCGCAGTAAGCATCAGGAGTATTGCCTAATAAAGCAGTCGCTTTACCAGCGTCTGGCGTATACGTATAGCTGTGTTTGTATTTCAACTTACCTAACCAATTGGCTGGTTTCCCTTCGCTAAGCGGTTGGAAGACGGTCTCGGTCAAAACACTAACTGCTTTAATTCCCGGTCCGTAAAAATCAGCAGCTCTGGCGATTAGAGCTTGCAGGCCTTCTTCTTGCGCTTGTTCGAGTATTTCTACCACTTTGGCCCGGACTGCGCCTTTTTTACTGGGCGGCTTGATGGGTAAATCCTCCGTGATTGGGTTTAAGTAACTGCCATCATACATATAGATGTTGTCAAAAAAGACCAGTTTGCACTTGTGTTTCAGGCAAGCTTTGACCACATTTTGCATGACGAGTGGCCAAGTAGTTTCCCAAACCTTGATTTGATAAGGTAAGCCTACGGTTAGGTAAGCAATCTCACTGCCTGCCACAGCTGTTTCTACTTCTGCTGCCTTGGTGAGGTCTGCAGAAAAGAGTTGATCGGTGTCATTTACTTTTTGTGGTTTTCTGCTGACCAAGCGGATATCCCTTGTGTATTTTGGTAAGGCTTTGGCTAGCTCGGTACCGATTGCGCCTCCTGCGCCTAAGATGGTTTGCATGGTTTGGTTTTATGTCATCCCTTTAGAACTTGACTTTT
>CAXIDD010000845.1:0-1786 GCA_964021975.1 uncultured Saprospirales bacterium
AAGGCGGTCATAATTTCCGTTAATACATCTGGCGGAACCAATAGAGTAGCTCCATCTCCTCCAAAGAAAAAAGGTAGATCAATCTTTAGTGGCGTTGCAATATTCAAAGCAGCAATGATACTTCCAGTTGCAGCTAAGTTAATAATTTCAGAGCCTCCACTTTTTACCGTGGCTGTGGAGTTTTTAATATCGGTAACCACCACCTGCCAATCCCCAGGAATTTGTTGAAAAACAGCAGGACTAGCTAACAATTCATTGACAGATTGTTCGTGACTGGGTAAATTCGTATAGAAGTGGATGCTATTGATGTGCGTAATTTTAGTGAGTAAGTTAAGGAAAGATTTGTAGTTAACGTCTTAGATCCTATTTGAATTAAAAATACAAGAAGCTTAAACTCATTCCTTCCTTTTCCACAAATTTAATTAAGAAATTTAGTTATTTAGAAGCTATTTGAGTTTAGCAGTATGATTTTATCATTGCCCTTTTTTAACTGCTTTTCGCCTGTCTGCTGAAGCTTCAGCGCAGGCAGGTTACTAAAAACCTACCCGAAATAAATTCGAGACAGGCTATTTAGCCCTGCTATCCGCAATTTCTTCGGGATTACCGCCTCAATCAGTCAAAAAATCATCAATAATAATGCTCAATAGCTAAATTCAAATAGGTACTGTAAAATACACCAACGAATTTGAGCATATAAGTTTTATATAAAATTCCTATTTTGGTAAAAAGACTAAGGTCTATCCATTAATATTAATTTACATGAAAATTAAGGCACCAAATTGGAAAAATAAAAAATTAGGATTCTTCGCCATTGGCTTAGTATCTATAGTTCTGATTTTGAGCCTTTTAGGCAGTACAAACAAATATGGACTTCCCAAAACAGTAGATTTCAACTATGATGTTCGGCCTATCCTTTCTGACAATTGCTTTACTTGTCACGGTCCGGATTCTAGTAGCCGCAAAGCTAATTTACGCCTGGATACCAAAGAAGCCGCAACGGCTATTCTAAAATCTGGTAAAGCAGCCATTGTTCCACATCATCCTGGCAAAAGTAGCTTATTGGCTAGAATAAAAAGTACAGATCCTGGGTTTCAAATGCCTCCCCCAGAGATGAATAAAACGCTCACCAAACGGGAAGTAGCCTTGCTGCAAAAGTGGATTAAACAAGGAGCTAAATGGGAAGATTATTGGGCGTTCATGCCTCCTACAAACCCCAAATTACCACAAAAAATTGCTCAGCAATCTCCTCCTGAAATCATCGATTACTTACTTGCTCAGCAATTAAAATCCAAGGGCTTACAAGCTGCTCCACGAGCCAGTAAAAGCGAATTGATCCGTCGGGTATCCTATTTACTGACAGGTTTGCCGCCAAGTCCGGAAGAAATTGAAAACTTCCTAGCAGATACCGCTCCCAATGCTTATGAAAAGTTGGTCGATGGCTACCTTGCTTCTCCAGGTTATGGAGAACGTTGGGCCAGACACTGGATGGATTTAGTGCGTTATGGGGAGCATATGGGACACGAATTTGACTTTACCATTAGTGGAGCCTGGCGTTATAGAGATTATTTAATACGAGCTTTCAACGCGGATGTTCCTTATGATTTATTTGTAAAAGAACACTTAGCTGGAGATATGATCACCAAGCCGAGGTTGCATCCAGAAGAAGGATATAATGAGTCCATCATTGGTACAGCTTATTTTTTCTTAGGAGAAGGGAAACATAGTCCGGTCAGTTTAAAAGGTGAAGAAGTAGATCGGATTGATAATATGATAGACGTTACTACCA
>CAXIDD010000846.1:0-1778 GCA_964021975.1 uncultured Saprospirales bacterium
TATAGAAAACCATTCCAATCCCCGCTTTGTCTCCTCTTGCTTTACGCCGAGAATCTAAACCAATTCGGAAATCTATACCTGCTGAAGCAGTAGTATAAGGTACTTCTACCTGACTTCGGCCTTGGTCTCTATAATTTAATCCGAGTCTGTAGGTTCCATCAATGACACCTGTTAAAGCCGGATTAAGGGTTAAAGGTGAGGCATAAAATTGAGTAAAATGCTGATCCTGAGCAGATAAATATACTGCAGAACAGGCAAAGATGAAAAACATAAGCAGGGAAGGATAAACACGTATCATCCGCATCTAATCTATTTTTGGCCAAAATTAGTGTTTATTTATGACTATTAATCAACGGTCTTTCTTGAATAATTATTATTTTTACTCGATAACTTCATGGCTCAAACTTTACTTCTTATGAAAGCTGAGCTAAAAGGTTGTAAAATGATCCTTCTATTTTGAGATCTTAGTCAAGCAGGAAATACATGCGTTTTGGAATTTGCCCTTTAAGTGTCGCACCACTTCGAACAGCAGCATCACACAAAAGTGAAATGGCTTCTCAATTGCTATTTGGGGAGCTGGTTGAAATTATGGATCGAAAAGGCCGACAATGGCTTAAGGTACGTTGTATCCACGATAATTTTGTCGCTTGGGCTGATACCAGTCAAATTACTGAAATCACACCTTCTGAATTTGAAAGTATTCAAGGAAACTATGCTTTTAGTCTTGAGCTAGTGCAAGCGGCAATGGGCCACAACCATTTTGTCCCGATTACGATTGGGGCAAGGTTGCCTAATTTTGATGGCTTAAATTTCAAATTTGGGGAAATGCAATTTACTTATAGTGGCCAAGCAGTTGAGGTGTCAGAACTAAAAGCTACTCCTACCTTTTTATTAAAGATGGCAAAGCGCTACCTAAATGCACCGTTTGTTTGGGGTGGACGCTCGCCTTTTGGAATAGACAGTGCAGGATTTGTTCAAGTATTGTTTGCAATGACTGGCCACGATCTTCCTCGAGACCCAGCTGCTCAAATAGAAATGGGAAGGACAATTGATTTTGTAGAACAGGTACAGGCAGGAGACCTTGCCTTTTTTGAAAATAAAAATGGTCGGATTTTCCACGTAGGCTTAGTGATGGAAGACCAAGCCATTATTCACGCGCACGGATCTGTTCGAATAGATCGTTTGGATCATTATGGAATCTACAACGAAGCCACTAAGCGATATACGCATAAACTAAGGTTGTGTAAGCGGATTTTAGCGAACACACCAAGCTCCAATGTCTCTTCCGTACCTCAAAAAGCGGTTATGGATAATCAAGTGGAGCTATTTTAATTATCTATTTCTCAGTACCTTTCTACAATGATTGGATTACATCATATTGTGTAATAATTTGCATATTACCTGCTTTGCTTTTAGCTAATACAGCTGGAATTTGTTTGCTAATAAATTTGGTCAGTTGTGTCGCAGGTAAATTTTCATCAATAATAGGAAATGCAGGCCCCATAATATCACCTACGGTAGCATCACTGCTGGCATTGGGGTTTTCTAATAAATATTGTAACACCGTACTTTCCGTTAGACCACCTACTACTTCTTCACTGTCCATAACGGGCAGTTGAGAAATATCATAGTTTTTCATCAATTGGAAAGCCTGTCGTATTCCATCTGTTTTTTGAATGGAATAGAAAGATTTTTCATGTTTTTGAGCAATGATGTCTTTGACTTTGATGGCATCATCCAGAAAGCCTCGTGCTCGCATCCAGTCATCGTTGTAGATT
>CAXIDD010000847.1:0-1759 GCA_964021975.1 uncultured Saprospirales bacterium
TTCCTACTCACTTCTGCCAAACGGTGTACGTTGGCTTCCCGGGAGCGGTAATCTCCTCCTTTAATGGTATCATAAAACAGACGGTAGACTGAGTCACCATCATTTTGGTAGTTCTTAGCGGCATTGATACCACCTTGTGCGGCAATTGAGTGCGCCCGACGAGGACTATCGTGGAAAGTGAAACACTTTACTTTATAGCCCAACTCTCCTAAAGTTGCAGCTGCTGAAGCACCGGCCAGACCAGTACCTACGATGATGATTTCAATTCTACGCTTATTATTTGGTGCCACTAAGTTCATGGTGGAACGGTAGTTTACCCATTTGTCTCCTAAGGATCCAGGTGGCACTTTACTATCTAGCTTGATGCTCATATTTTATAGATTTATTTTTTATTTTTTGAATTCTTGAAATGATCAGGAGCTGAATTACTTCTTTTCTTGGTGCTTACCAATTCTTGGTAATTCAACAAATCATTACCTCGACATTTCAATGTTTGAATTCTTAGTTTACTATTGTCCAGGAATTACTTTAAACTCCCCTAATGGATAAATATCCAAATACATCAATACAGGTATCACTGCAAATAGCAATGGAACGATAATGGCGAAGGCCAAACCAATGCCTTGAATCAACTTGGTATATTTCCCCTTACGCAAACCTAAGGTTTGAAAAGAAGACTGAAAACCATGAGACAAATGATACCCCAAAGCTACACTACCCAATACATAAAAAATGACGATCCAAAGTTGCTGAAAAGCAGCTTGTACAATGTCAAAATGCTCCATCCCCTGGGCTTCAATATCTGTGAACTTAAATTTGAACCAGAATTGCCCCATGTGGATGGCGATGAAAATAAAAATTAGTGATCCCAGCCACATCATATTCCGACTGGCCATCGTCGTTTTAGAACTTGCCTTAACAGCATACTTAACAGAACCTCTTGCTTTCCTATTTTTTGCCCAAATGGCAAACCCCTTGTAGGTGTGCAGAAGGATCGCTGCATACAAGGTGTAAGCGACCACTTTGATTAGTATATTGGTACCCATAATTTCGGAGTAAGCATTGAATTGCTCTCCTGGGTGCTCGTTGATCAAGAGTAATAAATTACCCAATAAGTGTACCACTAAAAAAAGTGTAAGAAAAAGGCCTGTAATTGCTACTAATAACTTGTTTCCAATAGAAGAGAACAAGAATTTGTTAAACCCACTCATACTATTTACTTTTGTTTTTTGTTAGTTTGCCATCAAAATAAGCAATCAGCGATTACTTATTTAATTTTCTTTAGAATAAGGATATAAAAAAGTTAAAATATAAACTGTACTACAAATCTATACTTATAAGGCCATTCTCCAAATTCATGTTCAACTTTCTGACTGTCAGTCCATTTATTTAGAATTAATCAAAATTGGAGATAAACTACTAAAGTCTTTGAACTGTTTTTTACAAAAAAACTATCCCACAATAAATTAGTACTATGAATCAACCAAAAGTATCTTTTGATGCCTTTATAGAAACCTTTCCACCTGCTACCCTACCAATGGTATTAACAGAAGAAAGTATACATCATTTTAATAAAGTTAATAAGCCATTTCCTGCGCTTATGTTAGAGCAATACCTTTTGCCGTTGGAGGGATTGGAGGAATTCGATGAATTTACAGAGTTTATCCCTTGTTTTAGGATAGAAGATATGGACGATTTTATTGCTGTGGTTTACTACAAAGCGGAATTGCTAAACCATCAATATATTCTGGCTACTTTT
>CAXIDD010000848.1:0-1713 GCA_964021975.1 uncultured Saprospirales bacterium
CCTCTGGTTTTCGTTGAAGACTTACTAAGAACCACACCAAGAATGGAAGCGTCAGCAGGAAAATTCCTCCTTTCAAGCCTAACACAGCCATGAGCACTATGATGAACAAAGCAGGAAGCAAGAGCATGCCTCGCTCCAAAAGACTTTGGACATTTATGGTTCTATGTAATTGCTTTAAGTTCATTAGTTCGATTTCTTTCTTCAAAGATGCTCGAACCGGTGCTCTGAAAAGGCTTTATTCGTTTTTCTGTAGCGGCGTTTCTTTTTTTGGTAAGGAGTTTTCGTTTAATTAATTCACCAAATTGCAAACCGCGGTTTTCCCAAGCATTTTCAGCTGCAATATTTAACCTCATTTCTTTAATATTGAGATCGTTATCAGCTGCCATACTACTGAGCGCATTGGTAAATGCCGCTTGATTTTTAGCTATTTTGATCACCTTAGTAAAATCCTGCAAATTGGCAAAATTGGTACTCACGACGGGCTTTGCTCTCGCTAAATATTCGTTTACTTTTAAAGGATAGATAGACGCGGTTAACTTATTTTTTAAAAATGGAATAATTCCAATATCAAACTGCTCAATAAAAGAAGGAAGTTGCTCAATATCCTGGGGCCCATAAAACTTTACATTTTCAAATTGACTTAAGCAACTATAAATTTCCTGATCAACTATTCTTCCTACAAAAGAGAAAAATAAATTGGGATGTTCTTGTATTGCATGAGTAAGTAAAGGGACATCTAAACGGCTGTCAATAGAGCCAATATATCCAATATTGTACTTGTATTTATTGCTTGACAATGGAGCTATTGGGACCAAATTCTCTTTCCCAAAAAGCTTAAGGTCCACACCATTTTTCACTATGCCAATATCCTTGGCTAAGGGGCCTTTATTTTTATGTAGTTGCACAGAACTAGTAATTACTAAATCTGCGAGCTCCATAAATTTAGCTTCTTGCCTGGCTCCATGTTTTTTAATCCATGGCGCACTTTGTATTTCATCATAACAATAATAAACCAGGAGTTTTTCATTAAAAGCGTCTTTAAGCGGAATGCCTAGAGCAGGTAGAAAAGCATTTATCACAATTGGGTCGCTAAATCCCAGTTGACGGGTAGTTTTTTGGACAGTCGGAACAATCATTCGAGTATTGAAACGCGCTAATTGCTCAAAGCGGCTTTGCTGGTTGACCCAATTCATCGGTAAGATCGGTGGTAAACGTAGCAAATGTAAATTTTTATTAGTTTCGGATTCTAAGGGTTTTAATCTTTTGTTCCAGCCCATTATTTCTTTGACAGGAATAAAAGGTTTACCCTTTAAACCACGAATTAAATCTATCCAAGTATAGGGATAATCCACGTAAAGGACTTGATTGTTTTTGGCTAATTCCTTTGCCAAATGCACGGTAGATTTCATATAATCACCTTCCCATTTGGGAAAACCAAAAAGGATAATCTGTTCATTTGATAACATGGATTATAAATTTGAAGATTTAGAAAAATTAAGGCTTAAAAACCGTTTAGCAAGTACTCTGATTTTGGATCGATTTCTTGGTATTTCTCCTAGTACAGATTCTATCCCTTGAATAGGAGTCCCGTTGAGAATTAGCCCCGTTTTTTCTCCGCTTAGGTACTTTAATTGTTCCACAGCTGATTGATCTGCAGAAGTCCATACTCTAGTAGATTTACAAATCAATACGCCTTGATCTATGATATCACCT
>CAXIDD010000849.1:0-1713 GCA_964021975.1 uncultured Saprospirales bacterium
CTCCAATCAAAACCATAGCCGACTCCAAGGTTTAAAAAGCGGTCTGGCACTCCAATGGTTCCCGTAAGACTAATAATTGAAAATGGGCTGGTGGAATCTTCGATCAATGGCACTAACGATTGGGCATTCAAAGCGATTTGTAGCGTTTCAGAGACTGGAGTAGACCATTTAAACCTGGCTAAAAAAGCAAATGGAATAATAAATCCGCCTCCAACCGAAAAGTTATCGGAAACACCATAATTGAGGGTATTCCATAATAAATCGACATTTTGGTATTCCCATTCTCCCTGTTTATAATTGTAAGCAGTAGGAAATATGGTCAAATAAGTTGGCTGAAATGAGGCAGTATTCTTCACTCCACTATATACAGATACCCGCTTTAATTCACTAAACTCAAAAGCCAATTCTTGCTTTGGCCGAAATAGAAAGGTTAAGGTAGTTTGCTCAATTTTTAGGACCTTCCCTATGAACCGATCTCCTTTTTTAGTTTCTAGGATATGGATTTGACTAGTATCCAAAAGGTTGAAATCAGGGCTAAAGTTTTGGGCGTACCCCAGCGTACAAAAAAATAGACACAACCATATTATAAGCCTCGCACGTTTCATATAAGACATCTTTTGCAAAATATATTTTCAAAATTTACTCCTATTATTCATAGACTTCTTCTGCCAGCTTTTCGTTGGGATCTTTTAATTGCAAATTGCAAAGATAGCAGCCATCATCCGGAAAAATGCCTTATGAATTTTAGAACAGTCCTAAACAAGATGCTAGCATCTGCGTTCCATCTTTATTAAATCTACAAAATGGACAATTCTCAATTAGACTCCGTTCAAAAAGGCGGAACTAAAAATGCCCCAAAGGGCTCAGGTATTCCAAATAAGGTATTAGATATTATTCAGCATAAACCTACGCGTTTATTTATTTTGCTAGCAGGCTTTTTTGTGGCCAACGCTTTGGTAGCTGAGTTTATTGGTGTTAAGATATTTGCATTAGAAGACACTTTAGGTGTAGAACCTTGGGATTTTAATTTATTTGGGCAATCCGGTGCTTTACAATTTTCAGCAGGTGTCTTGTTGTGGCCCGTCGTGTTTGTAATGACAGACGTCATCAACGAATACTATGGGAAACGTGGCATTCGGATGCTTTCTTTTCTAGCAGTTGCCTTAATATCTTATGCCTTTTTAATGATTTTTGCGGCAATTGCTTTAGTTCCTGCAGATTGGTGGATGGTCCAAAACGCCAGCAAGGGAGTACCAGATATGCAAGCGGCCTTCAGTGTTATTTTTGGGCAAGGTCTATTAATTATAGTAGGATCCTTATTGGCCTTCTTAGTTGGTCAATTCATAGATGTCCAGGTTTTTCATAGAATAAAACGGATTACTGGTGAAAAACACATCTGGTTACGCGCGACTGGATCAACTATAGTCTCCCAACTCATTGACAGTTTTGTTGTTCTAGCCATAGCTTTCAAATTCGGCCCCGAACTGGTGAAGAATGTAGAACCTTGGAGCTGGTCTCAACTATTTGCAGTAGGGACGGTCCAGTATACCTATAAATTTTTAATGGCGATTTTATTAACGCCACTGATCTATTTTGCACATTACCAGATTGACAATTACCTTGGCCATGAAGTTGCGGATAAAATGAAGGAACAAGCTGCAGAATCTGCAAATTCATAAGCTTCAGTATCCTTCATTTGACAAATATTTTTTC
>CAXIDD010000850.1:0-1692 GCA_964021975.1 uncultured Saprospirales bacterium
CAAACCAAAAAGAGTCAAGCAGCTGATACTGCTTAACTCTTTTTCTTTATCGTGTATTCACTATTATATCAGCGACGCATCGCTCCCCATTTTAGGACAGGGCATCAAATCTAACCAGTGGCGACGCGATGCATCGCGTCGCTACGGGGGATTAGGGTTTAATTATTTTTCCTGCTTCTTTGGCCTTTTGCATTGGATTCAGTAGCTCGGCTTCTTTATGTGCTTTGAATACCTGGAAACGACTCGGCACTTCTTTGACTGGCCAGGCGTTGTTGCTTTCATTAATGTCTGATGTTTCTTTGAATGGATCTAGGATCACTTCTTTTACTACTTTGTTTTTGACAAAGACTTTGGTGATTTCGTTTTCATTCTTACGCCAGATTTCTACCGGGATGCGCTCTATTTCTTTAGTGCCGTCTTCGAAAGTCCACTCCAGGATTAAAGGCATGGGTAGACCACCTTTATTGACAAACTTGAGTTGGTAGTAATTCAAATCGCCATACTTTTCTCGCTTTTCTTTTGGGGCAACTGTTTCTGCAAAATACTCGATCTCTTGGGTGATCACAGAATCTTCGGTTTCCCAAGGCTGATAGGTAGAATAAAAATCAATTAGATCTGGATCTTCTTCTACCGCAAACTGAATACTGGTATCTGCTTGGTTGCGTTTTTGAGAAATCGTTTCAAAAGGTTTCGTTCTTTCAATCCTCGTGGTACCTTTGACAGGCCTTGGATCATTTTCTAGATCTACTTTGTAATATTGAATGTCTTCTAAAGCAATATCAACCGGCTCAATGCCAAAGAACCATCCTCTCCAAAACCAATCCAAATCTACACCACTAGCATCTTCCATAGTACGGAAGAAATCAGCAGGAGTTGGATGTTTGAAAGCCCAGCGTCGACAATATTCCTTAAAGGCATAGTCGAATAATTCACGGCCCATGATGGTTTCGCGGAGCATGGCCAATCCCGTAGCCGGTTTGCGGTAAGCATTAGAGAAATAGTCGACAATATTTTCACTATTAGTCATAATCGGTTCCAACTGATCTGCTGGCCGTGAGGTATAGTCGGTAATCAAATGTGGAGGTCCTTCTTCTGCTGGGTAGTTGTTATCAAATTCTTGCAGCGTAACATAATGCATAAAGGTATTGAGGCCCTCATCAAACCAAGCCCATTGGCGCTCATCACTATTGATAATCATCGGAAAGTAATTGTGTCCGACTTCATGTACGATGACCATGATGGCTCTGTTCTTAGTCCGCTCATCATAAGTGCCATCCGCTTCTGCCCGACCGCGGTTGAAACAGATCATTGGATATTCCATCCCACTTGAAGCTTCCACCGAGATAGCAATCGGGTAAGGATAAGGAATAGAATATTTGGAATAAGTTTTTAAAGTGTGTACGATAGATTTGGTTGAATAAGGCTTGAAAATCGGATAGGATTCTTTTGGATAATAACTCATACACATCACGCGTTTACCTTCCTCAGTGAAATGGGGCATGGCATCCCATACGAATTTCCGAGAAGCGGTCCAGGCGAAATCACGTACATTATCTGCCTTATAAATCCAGGTTTTCCGCTTAGTAGATTTTTTGCTTTTGGCATTTTGTTTAGCCTCCTCCAAAGTTACAATCTCCAAGGGTTCAGAAGCAGTTTTAGACTTTTCCCAGCGTTCTAGTTGAGTTGGGCTCA
>CAXIDD010000851.1:0-1685 GCA_964021975.1 uncultured Saprospirales bacterium
CTATAACGGCCGTCTTAAGAAAATGTCTAAAAGATTCCTATTAAATCAACCGAACTAGTTAAATTACTCTTTCAGCAGGGGAAATCAAGCTGCAGGCCCTACATTAATTCAGCCGAAAACCACCTAATCATGAGTAAAAAACTACGTTTTCACTTGCTAATTTTGTCTATTGGAAGTCTTGGATTGGGTGCTTGTCAAAACCAGCCGACTAAAAATAAGCGCCTACCAAACATCCTAATTATCTCCGCAGATGATCTGAACTACAATTCCGTGGGTGTATTTGGATGTGAAGTACAAGACATCACCCCAAACATCGATCAATTAGCTAGTGAGGGCATCCGGTTTACGAATGCTCATGTCAACACACCCGTCTGCCAGCCTAGCCGACAGTCCTGGTTGACCGGAAAATTTCCCCACGCCAATGGTGCCGAGGGATTTGAACCGATCAATGAGCATATTCCCACCTTAACTGAACAATTGAAGCAACTTGGTTATATCAATGGCATTCTTGGAAAAGAAATTCATCACCAGCCTAAGGAGCGTTTCTTTTGGGATTATATCCCATTTGTCACCGAACCGGATTCTATCTGGCGTAAAGGAAGCTCAAGGGATCCATCCTTGTTCTACACCTATTCTAAAAAGTTCTTTGACCTGGCTAGCGCACGGGATCAACCCTTCTTTCTCAGTGCCAATGCGCATGACCCGCACCGTCCTTTTATTGGCAGTCGGCAGGATACTATGCAATGGGGGATCGATAATATGCCTCCAGTTAGTCGGCAGTATACCCCAGCGGAAGTCGATGTACTTGGGTACCTTCCAGATATCAAGGACATTCGAAAAGAAGTTGCTCAATACTATGGCAATGTTTACCGCTGTGATCAGAGTATTGGTGCAGTACTCGATGCTCTCAAAGAAAGTGGCGCGGAAGAAAACACCTTAGTAATTTTCCTAAGTGACCATGGAGCGGCCTTCCCTTTTGCAAAAGCACAGTGCTACCTCAACAGCTCCAAAACACCGCTGATTATCAAATGGCCCGGTCAAATTGCGCCTGGGCCTCTGGATACCTCCCACTTTGTAACGGGGATTGATTTGATGCCTACCATTCTAGAAATCGTTGGTCAAAATACGCTTCAAGGCCTGGAAGGAAACAGTTTTTTACCGTTATTATCCAACCAAGTACAAGAGGACCGAGATTATGCCTATTCTTCCTTCTACCAGATTTTTGCGCGGATAAGGTACCCCATGAGGTGCGTGCAAAATAAGCAGTATGGATACATCTATAATTTTTGGTCCGACCAACAACAGGAAATCCGTGGCGATGCGACCGGAGGACTGACCTGGAAAGCCATGCTAAAAGCCGCCGAAATTGATCCCGAAATTGCCAAACGAGTAGAACTCTACCGCCACCGTGTTCCAGAGGAATTCTACGACTTCAAAAATGACCCCGATGCGCTCCATAACTTAGTCGACAATCCAGCTTACCGCCAAGAGCTTGATCAATTCAGAGCTAAAATGCTAGACATGATGATCCAGTATAAAGATCCAGCTTATGAGGCTTATAGGGATAGAAATGAAGAAGGACGAATAGAGCAATTCATGGAAGCAGAGCGGGAGCGAGCAAAACGTACGAAGCCAGTAGTTCGATTTTAAGGTAGTGCTATTTTCTTTGGGCTTTCTAAGGTAAA
>CAXIDD010000852.1:0-1680 GCA_964021975.1 uncultured Saprospirales bacterium
ATAATTTTTATACCAGATTTCATACAAGCCTATTGAAGTTGCGGTGTAAGCAGTAGCACCGCCACCCGCAACCCACCAAAAGCGCTTTTTATTTAAGGTGTCAGATGGGACCCAAAATTGGGAGGATTGACTTTGAACTGGAAAGTAGAATAGACACCAAAACAAAATGGAGGCTATGGTTACCCACCTTTTATTTGATCTAGAAATTTGAATAATCGGTTCAAGCATAGTATTTTGGGTGAAAGCTCAATAAATAATGGCCAATTTCAATCAGTTAAAATGGTTAGAGGAGCAACTTACGGTGTGGGTTGACGAGGATTTGATTTCTTCAGATCAAGCGCAAAAAATAAAAGCACAATATCCAAAAAAATCTGCAGAGCCTAATTACAATCTAGCGTATATTATTTTAGGCTCGGTTGCTACCTTATTGGTTGGGAGTGGAATCATCCTCATCTTTGCTTATCAATGGGAACAAATTAGTGATTTTGGAAAAGCCTTGCTCAGTATTGGCCCCTTAGTCTTAGGCCTGCTTGTTTATGTCTTTACCTTTTTACGAAAACGTCAGGAATTAGCGTGGACAGAGAGTGCCTCGGGTTTTATGATGTTGATGATCGCGGCTTCGATTGGTCTGTATACTCAAACTTTTACGGTTTTCCCGAATGAAGAGAACTTCTGGCTTTGTTGGATATTGGTAGCCGCGCCCTTGATGTATTTACTCAATTCAACAATGGCCAGTATTTTATTTTGCTTTGGTTTAACCGTCTGGACGGTAAGTGTACCTGACCAGCAAGCTTTGTACTTTTGGCTGATCTTTTTATTATTTATTCCCCACTTTTGGTGGAACTTAAATAAAAAGAAAGCGATAGTCCGGCAGAATCTCTTGGAATGGACTTTTGCGATCACCTTCACATTTGGATGGTTTGCAACCATGAAAGCACTACCGGATGGGGTCAATTATTTTGGGACAGCACTTTGGTTATGCCTTTTTTATTTACTAGGCCAAAGGACTGCTTTGCGAAAATTAGTTTTCCTTCGCCCTTTACAACTTTATGCCATTGGAGGTTCTTTTATCTTGTTGTTGACCGCTAGTTTTGAGCTAGACCTACAGGCCATTTCCTCCGCAGATTGGTCCTTAGCAAGTGGAGCTGCAAAGTCTAATTTTTTGGTGCTTATTTTGTTATTAAGCGCATGGGCCTGGCAATGGTGGGTATTTATCCGACAGTCAGAAAAGGAAGATTTACAGGGCCTTTTCTTGGTATTGCCCCTGCTGATTTTTGCTTATTTGCAGGTCTATTCTTTTGAAAATACAACTGCACCTTTACTCTTTGGTAGTTTAATTGGTTTGGTAGTTAGTGCTTTGTACTTAAAAAAAGGGATTTCCGAAGATTCCCTTTTTTATATTAACATTGGCATGCTTCTCGTACTTTCCTTAGCCTGCATTCGCTTTTTTAATGCAGACTGGAGCATGTTTTGGAAAGGGATGACCTTTATCTTTCTAGGATTGGTTTTCCTTTCGGTAAATGTCTATTTAGCTCGTCGGCAAAAAGCTGCAGCGAATACGGGGTGAATCTAGGCGGTCTAACTATTCTGCGTTCAAGAAACTACAATCCTTGCATGTAAGCAATCACTATATTCCGAATATCATTTTTTACCACACTCCCTTTAACCCTAACTTTTTCT
>CAXIDD010000853.1:0-1657 GCA_964021975.1 uncultured Saprospirales bacterium
CGTTCTCATTTATTGTTTCAGCAAACGGATCCAACCTTAGTAGATGCCTACAATGATAATATCCTTCATATGGCCGAATTGTATGGAATGGAACTCGATGCTCAAATGGTTGTACTCAGTGCTTGTAATAGCGGTATCGGCAGATTGAATCGAGCGGAAGGTTTAATGAGCTTGTCTCGAGCGTTCTCTTACAGCGGAGTAGAGTCGATTATCATGAGTATGTGGTCGGTTCCAGATCAAAGTACAGCAGAATTGATGATTGATTTTTATAAGCAACTTAAAAAAGGTTTACCAAAAGATGAGGCTTTGCGCGCGGCCAAACTTAGCTACTTAGAAAATAATGATGATCCTTTGTTTGCCCATCCTTATTTTTGGAGTGGCTTTTTAAGTATTGGCCAACAGCAGGCGCTTTATAAGAAAAGCAACAATGGCTTCTTATTTGGTGGCTTGACTTTGATCTGTTTTGTTATAGGTGGCTTTTATTTGTCTAGAAAAAATTAATTTCCAAGTAAAGTGGTACTCCAGAATACTTTCTTTAAATGGCTAAAGATCAAGGCGTAAAAATAAGTTTCTAGCTCTAAAATAGACTCCTTGCTCGTAAAACGACCCACTATCCCGTCAGTCGGGATGCTCCCTAATGCCACTATTTTGGGATTGATAATTTTATTTAGGTTAATTAGGGTGCTAATCTAGGAAGCAAGGGGGACCTTGCTTCTTTTAGCCTAAAAGGAAAGTAATTTAGAAGCTATTTATTTTGTCTCCACCTGGACTAGTTTACCTTTGTGGCATATTATTATTTTTATGTCCAGCATTACATCTTTTCTGATTCGTTACCGCAGTTTATTAGGCTTCGGTTTAGTCCTAACCTTTTTCTCCAGTTTTGGCCAGACCTTTTTGATCTCATTGTACATTCCGGAACTGGAGCGCGTTTTTTCCTTAAGTAATACAGCTCTAAGCTCTATGTATGCAACGGCTACCATGGCCTCTGCCTTCAGCTTACCTTGGATTGGGCGTTTGGTGGACACGATTCCTTTGCGGCGCTTCACATTTGGCGTTTTATTTGGCTTAGTTTTTGCCTGTTTGGGGTTTTCGTTTTTTTGACACCCGTTTTTGGTTATTTCGGCATTTTTCGGTTTACGTCTTTTTGGGCAGGGCTTGATGAGCCATACTTCTATTAGCACGATGGCGCGAGCTTTTGAAGCAGATCGTGGTAAAGCCATTGGGATAGCTACTACGGGCCATTCGCTTGGAGAGGCTGTATTACCGTTATTAGTGTCACTTCTATTGTTGCAATTGGGATGGCGTATGACTTTTCGATTAGAGGCACTAGTGATTGTTATTTTTGTGATACCATTGGTTTATTTTTTATTAAAAAAACAAGATCAGCAGCTGCTTTATCCTAAAGTTGTCAAGACGGTAGATCAAAAGAAGGCACAAAATCCTTTGTTGTTGTTTAAAGAACGGTCGTTTTGGATCATCGCTCCAGCTGTTTTTATTTTGGGTTTTATGAATACGGCCATCTTTTTCTTTCAAATTAAATTTGGGCTTAGTCGCTCCTGGTCACCAGAATGGATGGCCGGCTCTTTATCCATTTTTGCATTAGTTGGTGCTACCTCGATGGTCGTTGCAGGCCCATTTGTAGATCGATGGTCTGCTC
>CAXIDD010000854.1:0-1628 GCA_964021975.1 uncultured Saprospirales bacterium
GCTTCTAAAGGAACTCCAGTGCTTCCAGGGACCTATAAAATTGTTATTCAAGGGGCAGGATTAAAGGATTCTTCTTCTGTAAAGGTAATAGCTGACCCAAGGTTTGATTTAGCGCCTGAAGTAGATCAGCAATTGTACGCTTATCAGAGATCTGTGGATCAGCAAGTCGGTAAGTTGGGAAGTTTATTTAAAGACATAGGTCAAAAACAAGCCGCCTTGACTAAACTAGAAAAGCAGCTTTTAGGACTAAAAACACCATCCAGTGAGCAAGCGGTACTAGCCATAAAAGGCATACAATCCAAAATTGAAGCGTTACAGTCAAAAGGTCGGACACCAAGACCTCAAAGGCAAGTTGGCGCATGGCAAACGACCGAGGTGACGCCTTTTTCTAAAGTCCGGGATATCCAAAGTATTGCCCGGTCAAGAACGCGGGTAATTTCAGAGCAAGAGCAAGACTTATTGATAGAAGCCACTCAATTAGTGGCCGAATTTGAGGGAGTTGTTCAGACTTTTATAGCCAATGATTGGAAGGCTTTCGTTCGGCAAATGAAAGCAACAAATATTGATTGGCTAAGTGGATTGGAGATGACGAAAAATTAATTTTTTATTTTTGTCACTCCGTGGAAAATCAGATGAATATATGGCTATTAAATACGATCGCATTGGCAGCGGCTACAATCGGACTCGTAAAGCGGATCCTTACTTATTAGGGCGTATGTTACATCATCTTGCACCCCAGCCAAATGGTCAGTATTTGGATGTAGGTTGTGGAACCGGAAACTATACCAATGCTTTGGCCCAACAAGGGTTTAAACTTACGGGGGTTGACCCCTCGGAAGCCATGTTGACTAAAGCATGGATGCAATCTGCTAATATTAATTGGTTAAAAGGTAAAGCCGAAAACCTGGATTTACCCAAGCAGTTTTTTGACGGAATTAATGCCAGTCTGACTATTCATCACTGGGACGATTTGGCACAAGCTTTTCGAGAATTGTATAGAGTACTAAAGCCTGGTGGCAAACTGGTGGTTTTTACTTCTACTCCAGCTCAAATGAGAGGCTACTGGCTTTGTCATTACTTCCCGAAGATGCTAGCTGATTCAATTAGTCAAATGCCTGAGTTAGACAAAGTAGAGCGCGCCATCAAGATGGCAGGTTTTCAAAATATAAGGCAAGAACCTTACGAAATCCAGCATGATCTAAAGGATCTGTTCTTATACTGCGGAAAAAACCAACCGGAACGCTACTTTGAAGAGGCAATCCGCCAGGGGATATCTTCTTTTTCAGACTTGGCTAATCAAACTGAAGTCGAAGCTGGACTCCACAAGTTAAAAGCAGATTTAGCTAGTGGGGCATTTAAAGAAATTCAATCAACCTACCGAAACCAGCTTGGAGATTATTTATTTATTACTGCAACTAAATAGACATTTTTCTGATGATTAATAGAAACCGTTCTACCTTATTTTATTTAGCTCTTATTGTCCTACTTTATGCTTGTAAAGATAAATCTACTCAGGCTTCCCCACCAAGCGTTCAGGTAAGCAGTGCAATGAAGAATGTCATGTGGAAGGGCGAATTAGCTGGGAAGCTACAACTGGATAGCCTCGTCGCTCAGGGGCCTATTTATGG
>CAXIDD010000855.1:0-1596 GCA_964021975.1 uncultured Saprospirales bacterium
CTTTTTGGAAAGATGGCCAGTTTAATAAACAAGCGAACTATCGAGAGCGTCCAGACTGGATTGATGGAGAAAGTGTTTTTAACGAAGCACCTTTTTTGCAGGCTATTGGAGAATTAGAACGCCAATATGGACTCAAAGTCGTACTAGATATTACTGGTAATCCACCTTTCACAGGAGGTATCCCTCATAATGAAATCCAAACTGCCGTAGATAATCTAGTTGAACCTTATGGTTATAGGTACCAACAAGAAGGAAACACCCTAAGAATTTGGGAACCTTAGACAGGTAGATTCAAATAGCTTCTTAAAGCGGACAAAAATTACACACTATTTCAAAACTAACTTATATGTATCGTTTATTACTTTTTTGTCTAAGTATAGTTATTGGGACCTCGGTCCTCACTGCCCAAGATAAAACCTATTTCCCTGAAAGAGGACAATGGGAGCAACGTAGTCCTGAATCTGTAGGTGTCAGTCAGAATACCTTACAAACTGCTATTGATTTTGCGGAAGCCAACGAATATACTGGTAGCCGAGACCTTAGACAAGCTATTCTAAAGGGCTTCCAAAGAGAGCCTTTTCACCAGATCCTAGGTCCTACTAAAAAAAGAGGTGGGCCGGCTGGCATGATTATCAAAAATGGTTATGTAATTGCAGAATGGGGCGATACCCGTCGGGTAGATATGACCTTTAGTGTCACCAAAAGTTACCTTTCCACGATGGCCGGTTTGGCCGTTGATGAAGGGTTGATCCAAGGTACAGATGATTTAGTCAAGGATTATATCTGGAGTGGTCACTTTGATGGGACACACAATGGTCAAATTCGTTGGCAGGACCTACTCAACCAATCTTCAGATTGGTCTGGACAACTTTGGGGTGGTTATGATTGGGCAGATCGTCCACCGAGAGATGGAGGTTTAGATGAATGGCGCTACCGTGAATTAAAAAAGCCAGGTACTAATTTTGAATACAATGACGTCCGGGTAAATTTACTGGCCTATTCACTACTTGAAGTATGGCGCAAACCACTACCAATGGTTTTAAAGGAAAAAATTATGGATCCGATTGGAGCTTCTTCTACGTGGCGTTGGTATGGCTATGAGAATTCTTATGTCAATGTAGATGGTATAAAAATGCAATCGGTCAGTGGTGGTGGTCATTCCGGGGGTGGTTTGTTTATCAATACGGAAGATCATGCTCGCTTTGGTTTGTTATTCTTAAATAATGGCCAGTGGAAGGGCAAACAATTAATTTCTCAAGATTGGATTAAAGAGGCAACAAGCGCTTCGCCAGCAGCAGTGAGCTACGGCTATATGTGGTGGCTAAATAAAAAAGGAGGCCGCTATTGGGAAGGCGTATCTGAAGATGTATACTACGCAGCTGGTTTTGGAGGCAATTATATTGTTGTAGACCAAGCCAATGATATGGTCATTGTGACCCGTTGGTTGGAGCCTTCTAAAATGGGGACCTTTGTAAAGATGGTATTAGATGCTTTATAGCAATTAGACAAGGTATTGGACCTTAGCCAACTTATTTTATATAAAAAATCGGTAGTGCTATTAATGTAAGGCTATTTCTCCCGCCCGCACCTCAATCC
>CAXIDD010000856.1:0-1568 GCA_964021975.1 uncultured Saprospirales bacterium
ATTTGCCAAACCGTAAATTCATCGGCATGGATAAGCAATACCAGCTCCACTGCTTCCTCCTGTGTATTATTCAAAGGTAATTTTAGCCAGCAATTCTCTTTCCAGCGCAGCTTGGAGATGTCGGCCACCGCTTGCCAATTGTCCTGCACGTCTTCTGGAGAGGAGGCTTTCACTTCTTGTTGGGCCGCTAGGTTAGCATTAATATCTGCCCAATCGTTCAATTGGCTTTGTAGTGTATTTTCATCAATGGTCAAGACAGATTGCGACCAGGCCTGCCCGGAGGCAAAACATAGAAACAGGAAGATCACATACCATTTTAATTGTCTCATAATCGGTTTAAATAACCCAAGTATGATGGTTTACCAAGGCTTTTCAAAGTCTTCTGCTTGATAAGTTTTCTCAACTACATGAAACATAGACTCTTTTTCATCTTTCAAATCTAAAGGATCTTTCTGGCCGAATAATCGAGCCAGTCGAGCCGTTGGCCAAAGTACTAAGAAAAAGATGAGGGAGAGCAATATTTTGGGTACAAACCATCCCAGTATTTCTCCCAATTTACGCCAGACCCAATCTATTGTTTGCGCAACAGAGGAAGACAATAAACCTAATATCCCAATTGCCAAACCCACATAAAGTGCCCAGGCCCATTGTTTCCAAAGGAAAAAAATAGTTCCTGCTATCGCTAGAAGCAATACGGTTTGGAGTGGGTTATTTTGCTTACTTACCATCGGGTATTAAAATAGGGAAAGATTGGACATTATCAAAACGCTATTTCTTAGAAGCTATTTGAGTTTCAATAATGCATCTTTCCCAAACTGGTTATCAGGGTTAATCTGCAATGATTTCTCATAATTAAAAATAGCCTGTGCTTTATTTCCAGCCGCCATATAAGTTTCTCCGAGGCTATCGTAGACATTCCAGGAGTTTGGAAAGGCAGCTACATTTATTTTGAAAACTTCAATGGCTTCCTTTAGTTTATTAGCTGCTACTAAATCGTATCCTAAGGTATTGAACTCATTCTCATTAAGGAAGTAAGCTGTTTGATCAATTTTGCTAAACCACTTCATGGCCGCTTCCATTCCATGATCTTCTAAATGATTTGAAAAGATATATGCTAAGGATGGTTTGACTGTTTCATTTTCGATTATCGAATTGTAAAAACTAGCCATATATGCTGGAGACAACATACTGTGATGATCACCATAAGTCCCGATGGTTGATACGCCCTTTGATTTTAGAAAATCTAATTCTGCTTTGGCTTGTCGGCCTGATGCCTCGTCAAATTTTGCGTGGACGAAAATCACATTATTAAGTCTCTTGTTTTTTAAAATTTTGGTGAACTGCTTTTTGCGGTGTACGACCACGAGCGCTTTGGTATTATTGATCACCTGATAAAAGTCCTTTTCTATCAGCGGCATCGCAGCATAACTATTGTGCCAAGTTGAAACGAGGGGTTCTAATCCTCTTCTCCAACGAATCAATTGGCCTGGCGGCAAATCTGGATAATTGTTGATGTCATTGTCTAACTTTCCGCCCATCATGATAATACGATCTGCATTATTGGGCTT
>CAXIDD010000857.1:0-1507 GCA_964021975.1 uncultured Saprospirales bacterium
TCCTGGGAAAACGGCAATCCACCAAGCTCCAGTACTAACATTGCCTTGAATTTTGCGGATCATTGATCCCCAAGTCACCATTTCTGCGGGTAAGCCTATGCCTAAAAAGGATAAAAATGCTTCTAATAAAATAGCACCAGCCATTCCAAAAGAAATGGATATCAACACCGGACGTAAGCCATTAGGCATGGCATGACGAACCAACAGCCGTAAATCGCTATACCCAAGGGCACGCCCCGCTTCCATGTAATCAAGCTGCCGAATTTTCAATAATTCTGCCCGGATATAAAGTGTAATGGAAGTCCAACTGATAAAACCAATGATGATCATAATGTAATAAACAGAAGGCTTTTCTACAATAGCTAGAATAGCTAGAATCAATAACAAACCAGGTAGAGAATTGACCACTTCTACCAGACGCATGATCAAAGTGTCTACAGGTAGGGTCCACTTCTTTTTGAAAAAACGTAAACGACCTAATATCTTTCCAATCAAACTTGCTGCTACCAACCAAATCAAAAATACAATCACCTTTCGAAATAAAAGCCCAAATCCTGTTGCCGTTGCACCAACCTGGGCTGGAACGATAAAAGCGTAAAATGTAGCAAAAGGAAGCGCCAATAAAACCAGGACGAGTTGAATCCGATACCACTCAAAACGGTCATCTCCATAAAAGCCTGCTACCAAGCCAAAAAACAGGCCTAACAAAGTAGCAATTGACATAGAGATCAAGCCCACTAATAAAGCGACCCTTGTCCCCGCTATCATGCCTGCGGCTACATCTCGGCCAATCTCATCTGTACCCAACCAGTGGCGCCATTTATTCGAGCTTATGTTTTGAGGACCATTAGGAGCGGTAAGGCTCATGTTTTTGCGATCAATCGTTGTACTAGCATAAGGGATCAATGGAAAGATGACATAATCATAGTCCACTTCACTCCAATTGCGATTGAAATATTCCGGACTAGCTTCACTTATGCCTAACTTTATTTTATAGGATTGCAGTACTGGGAAACTTTTCTGCCCGTCTATTTTAGCATAAAGTGGTTTGTCATTGGCAATAAAATCTCCAGACAAGGCAATGAAGACCAAAAAGAGCAGTCCTCTAAAAGCCCACCGATTGGAACGGCTACTCCAAAAATGCTGACGCACCTGTTTCCAATAACTGTAATTTGAGTCTGCCATAGTCTACGTTTTTCCTTTTTGCTGTAGGCGAACTCTAGGATCTGCCACGGCATACAAAATATCAGCAATTAAGATACCCAACATGGTTAATAAAGCGGAGAAGAGCATGATCACATAAACAACCGGCCAATCTTTTTGTGCAATTGAATCAATCATTAGACGCCCCATACCTGGAATATTAAAGATACTTTCAATCACCACGGATCCTGCAATCACAGAAGGTATTAAGCCTCCTAAAATAGTAATGATTGGAAATAATGCATTTCTGAAAGCGTGTTTCCAGATTACTTTTCGCTGGGACAAACCCTTGGCATAAGCAGTC